>JADDPV010000251.1 GCA_016781705.1 Rubrobacter sp. | reverse complement strand
CCGACGCGGTCTGCTATGCAGCGTAATGGCTAAAGTCGAGCTCAGGCACTCGTCTCCTCGGGGAGCCGCTCGGCGACCTTCTTGAGGGCGCTTCAGTCCACATCGCGGAAGTTGTGCATCGGACAGAACTTGGAACCGCACACGAAGCAGAACTCGGCGGTCTTGAAGTAGTCGTCCGGCAGGGCCTCATCGTGCATGGCCCGGGCGGTCTCCGGGTCGAGGGCGAGGTCGAACTGCCTCCTCCAGTCGAAGGCGTAGTGGGCCCGGGAGAGCTCATCGTCCCACTCCCAGGCGCCGTGCCTTCCGCGCGCAACGTCTGCGGCGTGGGCGGCGATGCGGCCCTGCTTTACGTGTTTAGACCAGCAGACGCTCCCCGATCAAACCCCTCCGCCGCCCGCGGCCTCCCAGAGCCTCTCCAGCTTCCTGCGGAGAGCCAGGGAGGCGGGGCCCGGCGTGCCCGCTTCTATGGAAAGCCCGTCGACCCTGGTCAGCGGCATGACGCCCAGCAGCGCGCTGGTCAGAAAGGCCTCTCCGGCAGCCTCCATCTCTTCCGGGCATACTGCGCGCTCGGAGACGGAGAGGCCGAGCCGGGGAGCCAGCTCCGCCAGCACGAGATCTCGCACCGTGCCGGGCAGGGCTCCCGAGCCCAGGTCCGGCGTCACCAGCTCGTCTCCGAGCACGAGGAACAGGTTGGCGGCGCTGGCGCAGGCTAGGTCTCCAGACGTGTTGCGCAGGAGCGCCTCGTCGGCCCTACGCTCCGCTGCCTCCCGGCGGGCGAGCACGTTCTCCAGGTAGCTGAGGGACTTTACGTTTGCGAGCGGCGATCGCTCGTTCCGTGGGATGGCGGAGGTGATCGCGTGCATCCCCCGCTCGTAGAGGTGGTCCGGGTAGCCACCGAATGGATGGGCCTGTATTACCAGTGAGGGGCGCGGCTCCGGATCCGGCAGGAGACCGCGCTGTTGCGGCACCCCTCTGCTGACGGTCAGCCGCACGGCGGCATCGGCGAGCCCACCGGCGGCCAGCGTCCGGGAGACCGCCTCGGACAGCTCCCCGTCCTCCCACGGGAGGGGCAGGCCGATCTCTACCGCCCCGGCCCGCAGGCGGGCCAGGTGACGCTCGATGAGCGGGACGGAGCCTCCCCTGGCCCGCATCGTCTCGAACAGCCCGTCTCCTAAAGTGTAGCCCCGGTCGCGCGGGTCCAGGCGGGCTTTATCCGCCGGCACCAGGCTTCCGTTAATCCAGATCAACTACCGCTCCTCCAGCCCGGCCCCGATGGCCTTCAGGATGGCCCGGCCCTTGGCCAGGGTCTCAGCGTACTCGGCCTCCGGTTCCGAGTCGGCGACGATGCCGCCTCCCACGGAGAGGTGGAGTGTGCCCTCCCTGAGCACCAGGGTCCGGATGGCGACGGAGGTATCCATCACCCCGGTGAAGCTGATGTAGCCGATTGCGCCGCAGTAGACGCCCCGCCGCACGGGCTCCAACTCCTCGATGATCTCCATGGCCCGGATCTTGGGTGCCCCGGTGATCGAGCCGCCCGGGAAGCATGCTTTCAGCAAGTCGACTGCGTCCAGCCCGGGCCGGAGCTCCCCGCGGATGGTGCTGACCAGGTGCCAGACGCTGGCGTAGCCTTCGAGGCCGAACAGCTCGGGCACCCGCACCGACCCGGTGCGGCAGACCTTCCCCAGGTCGTTGCGCAGCAGGTCCACGATCATCAGGTTCTCGGCCCGGTCCTTCTCGCTCGAGAGCAGCGCGGCGGCCAGGGCCCTGTCCTCCTCCGGCGTGTCCCCGCGCGGGCGGGTGCCCTTTATCGGGCGCGTCTCCGCGGACGCGCCGTCGAGCCGCAGGAACCTCTCGGGCGAGGCGCTGAGCACCGCGACGTCCCCCAGGTCCAGGTAGGCTCCGTGTGGGACGGGCGAGGAGGCCCGCAGGCGCTCGTACAGGGGCCAGGGCGCGCCGCGCCACTCCCCCTCCAGCCGGTGGGAGAGGTTGACCTGGTAGACGTCGCCGGCAAGGATGTACTCGCGGGCCCGGCGCACAGACGCCAGGTAATCGCTCCGGCTCACGTTCGACCGCAGCCTCAGAGTGCGGGTCCCCGGGGCGTTGCCGGGCGGCCCCTTCGCTCTCGTCAGGAGCTGCCGGATCTCCTCGAGTCGGGCGCGCGCAGCCTCCGGCCTGCCAGACGGGAGCCCCGTAGCGACGATCCAGCTCTCGCCGGTCAGGTGGTCCGCGGCGAGCACCCAGTCGTAGAGGCCGACGTTCATCTCCGGCAAACCTTCATCGGCGGTGGTAGCCGGAAGCCGCTCCAGCAGCCGGCCGAGATCGTAGCCGAAGTACCCGGCGGCCCCGCCCGCGAACGGCGGCAGGCCGGGCGGTTGCTCCGGGCGGTACCGGGACAGGAGGTCCCGCAGCACGTCGAAGGGATTACCCTCGACGACAGCTCGCCCCGCGGGACCGGTGAGCTCTACCCGGCGTCCCAGGCTCCGGATCGCCAGGAAGGGGTCGGCGGTGAAGTACGAATGCCGGCCGCCGCCACGGCCCGTCAGGCTGCTGTCCAGGAACGCCGGACGCGGAAGATCCGGCAGGCGAGACGCGGCCTGGTACGGTCCCACGGGCGACGTAATGACCGCCGGCGCCGATTCGCCTTGGGCAGGCAGGCCGAGAGCGAGCAAGACGTCTGCCAGTGCTCCTGTTCCCGTAGCGGGGATGGACGTTATTAGTGCGTGCTCAGCCGTCACGGTGGTCTTGAGAGCGAGCAGTCCCAAGTTGTCGACCAGGTGTGGGGTGCCCGTGTGTGCGGCGAGGAGGGCACGTCCCATTCTTCCGACAAGTTCCGAGGCGTGAGGCCAGCGGGGATCATGGCCTCGCGCCTCGGACAACTCCAGCTCGTTACCAAGCTTGAACTTGGCTCCGTCGGTCGTGAACCGGTCGACGGCCAGGACGTAGCGCCCGGCCTTCCACTTTCTGCTCTGCCTTTCTCCTCTCGATCTCCAGCGATCTCAGATATCTCTCGTAGTCCTCCTCATGCTGCTTGGTGCTGACGCCGCGCGGCGTCAGCACTATCAGGGACTTGCGCCGCCACTCCCCGACCTGCTGCAGCAGCTGCTCGTAGTCCCGATTGTACTTCTCCTAGTGCACGATCAGGCGACATTTTCGGGAATGGGTAGATAGCCAATCTTGGTCTTATCGTAATCCACCCAGGCGTCGGGGACGTAGGGCAGGACCTCCCTCTCCATGTAGTCCCGGATCGCGGCGCGGTACTCGGGCGTCTGCAGGCGGGCGGTGACGTCGGCCTCATAGGTGACCGGCCCTTCGGGGAGCGGGACGTTCTAGTGGTCACGCAGGTAGGGGTCGGGCAGAGGTTTGCCCCTGCGGTCGGTGATGACCGGGGTTTCGGGGTCGCGGACGGCGAGCGCATCCCAGACGGCATTCTCCTGGGCGCGGGTCAGGCCGAATTGGGCGAAGACCGGGGCGAGCTTGACGGCTAGCGCCTCGCGGTCGGTGCCCGAGAGGTCGGCGTAGCCGACGAGGCCGACCCGGAGCCCGTCGCGTGCTTCGTCGTCCATCTTCGCGAGCTTGCGGTCCGATGCGACTGCCGCCAGCGTCTCTTCGGTCACCTCCCAGCGCAGGCGCAGTGGCACTCGACAGTAATCCGCATCGCACCGAAGCCTCGTTCGGCAGGACCTTCACGCGCTCGCCCTCCTCGAACACGCCGTAGAGGTACGCACGATCCCGGCGATCTGGTCGTCGCTGATACGCTTGCGCTTCTCGCCTAAAGACTTACGCATCTTCTCCCACGAGCCGCGCGCGTCCACGAGCTGGACGAAGCCCATAGACAACCAGTTCATGTACATCCTGGCGGGCCTGAGCTTCGCCGTGCTCTACGGCTTGCGGCCTTTCGTGTACAAGATGCAGCGGCCCAGGGAGGAGTAGTGAAGGTCGCCACGCACGTGGTGTTCGCGGAGGCGTGCTGATTCGAGACGTGCACGCTCTTCGACGTGGAGTACGGCTCGGCGGCGGTGATCTCGGCGGCGGCGTTCTCGATCCTGCCGGACGCCGACTACCCGAAGAGCTGGGTCGGGTAACAACTGGGCGGTATCTCCGAATGGCTCAATAGGAAGTTCGGGCACCGCAGCTTCTTGCACAGTTTGCTGGCTTTAACGGTGCTCATCCTGATTTTGCACGTGCTGCGGGGGGCGACGCCCGGCGCCTGGTGGGGTGCTGCGATTGTGGACTACGCGAGCCACATGCTCGCGGACATGATGACGGTCGGGGGGGTCAGGCTGTTCTGGCCTAACCGCGTCATCTGCGTGTTCCCGGGCCGCGACGAGCTGCGGGTCATCAGCGGCTCGGGCTCCGAGCGGGTGTTCCTGGTGGTCGCGCTCTCGGCGGCGCTCTTGTTGTACCCGCTCTCGCAGCAGGGCCTCGAGCGGCTACTTTACGGGTTGCGGTCCGGCGAGGAGCTGCACGTCAAGATCGAGGAGGTCATAGATCGGGACACGGCCGAGATCCGGTTCAGCGGGCAGACCAGGACGATCCGCCTGATCGGGGTGGACACGCCCGAGACCGTCGATCCCAACCGCCCCGCGGGCTGCTTCGGCGCCGAGGCCTCCGCGTTCACGGAGCAGAGCCTGCAAGGCCAGACGGTGAGGCTGGTGTTACCCTCTTCGGGGGACGCCACCGACGCCTACGGGCGGACGCTGGTGTACGCGTACTTCGATATCGGCGGCGACGGGGTGGAGGACCTGGTGAACCTGGAGCTGCTGCGGCGCGGGTTCGCCAAGACCACCACGTTCGACCACGAGTTTCGGCGCGAGTTCTCCAACGCCGAGGTCGAGGCCTACGAGCAGGGCGCGGGCCTTTGGGGCGCATACCCCGGCGAGGAGCCCGTTGGGCTTCCCCCGCTAGAGCGGACACGTTCACCTTACGCGACGACGACGACGCTAGATGAGTGTTGCAAGGTTTTCATGCCCACAGGTCCTTG
>JADDPV010000097.1 GCA_016781705.1 Rubrobacter sp. | reverse complement strand
AGAAGACCAACGGTAGCGTGGTCAGGCTCGTGTACGTCAACTGATCCAGGTACTGGGTGAGGAAGAACAGGGGGACGGCGGCCGCTGTGATGAGGGCGGGCATGAACCAGAAATTGGCGCTGAGCCTCGCCCAGAAGGAACTCAGCTTTCCACCGGACGAGCCGCCACCACCCCTCTGCATGGCGCTCACGGCCTGACGCCCCTCCTGGATGCGGGTAATATCGCCGGGCATCTTACCCGGTTTCCCGCCCGCTGCCCCAAACCTGCGAGCCCCGCTCCACGGGTCTCGCTCTCATCGCTCCTCCTCGCATCCTCCCCGAGCGCGTCTCCTGTACAGGATGGTGGCGGTGGTCGCGCGGCCGGGGCAAGCAAACCGAGGCGCGGATTGTTAGCCTACCCAACGATCGGGCGCGCGGTTGGTGGAGGAGAGACCGCCGCCACGACGAGTATGATGACGGTTACCAGGGCGACGGAGCCCGACTGGCGGACGCGCTACCTGGTGACGAGGTGGCCGAGCACGAGCTTGAGGAGCCTCACGTACCTGCCCCGCCACGACGACGCAACACTGAGAACGGCCACGACCGCGGCGGCGACGAGCAGCATCACCCCAGGCGCCAACAAAGACGCCCCAAACCCCAACCAGGCGGCCAGCACCCCTCCCCCCAGAGGCCCCAACCCGAAGGCCGCCGAGGTCACCGACGCCGAAGCCCCGAAGGCCGCCCCCTGGCGGCCCTCGGGGACCGAGGAGCGCACGGCGAGGTTCGCCACCGGGATGACCGCGCCCAAGAAGAAGCCGGAGGCCAGGCGCAAAGCCCACAGCTGGGTGAGGGTTGCGGCCCCGGCCTGGGGCAGGGAGGCGAGCCCGGCGAGGAGGAGGGC
The DNA here is from genome assembly GCA_016781705.1 of Rubrobacter sp. Taxonomy (GTDB): domain Bacteria; phylum Actinomycetota; class Rubrobacteria; order Rubrobacterales; family Rubrobacteraceae; genus Rubrobacter_F. Next base: position 4,130 of record JADDPV010000097.1, on the reverse strand, counting down.
GGCCAGGATGACGGGGAGGGCCCCGAAGCGCTTGGCGAGCCTTGCGCCGAACGCCGAGCCCAGAGCCGCCGCCAGAGCCCCCGCCCCCAACAGCTCGCCGGCCCGGCGCGCCACCGGCGCCCCGTCCTGGACGAGCGAGGAGAGGAAGCCGGGGAGCGCCGGGACCACCCCCGTGATGGAGGCGTGTACCACGAACAGCGCCACGAGCACCGGCAGGAGGCCGCGCAGCGGCAGCCGGCCGGCCGAGCCCTCGCCTTCGGCTCGCTCCTCCCGCTTCCTCTCCGCGTCGCCGACCCCGATCAGGACCAGCACTCCCGAGACGAAGAGCAGGGCGGCCGTTACCCCGAACGAGGCCCGGATGCCGACGAGGTCGGCGAATAGGCCACCCCAGAAGGGCCCCGCCGCGGCGGCCAAGAAGATGACCATCTGCAGCGCGCCCAGCCTGGAGGACGCCCGTCCCTCCGGAGCCGTCGCCGAGGCGAGCAGCGTCGCCGCCGCGACCGTCCCCGTGAGCGAGCCCTGCAAGAGCCTCAAGAGGAGTAGCTGCCATGGCGCCGTCACGAGCCCCATGAGCCCGACGACCACCGCGCCCGCGAAGGCCGCCCGCAGCAGCATCGCCTTCGGCCCGACCCGGTCGGCGAGGCGGCCCCACAAGGGCGCCGCGAGCGCCATCGTCACCGCCGTCGCGGTGTTCAGGAGCCCCGCCCACGCCGCGGCGGCGCCCGCGCTCTCCACCCCGAGCCGCTGCACGTACAGGGGCATGAACGGGATCACGAACATAAACCCCGCCGTCGCCGCGAGCTGCGAAACGAGCAGCACAGCGAACGACAGCCGCCCCGCGGCATTTGTTTTTGACATTGCAAGTTCGGCCATGTTGTCACCCGATGGTATCAAACGGGGTGAACGAGCCTGGTGAACCGTTTACGCGATGGGTGCGAGCGCCCGCGTCAGCGGCCTTCGGCCCCTTTCCACAAGCCCTGTGACGGCACACGCAAGGCGCGGTTGAACTTGCTGGAGGAGTTCTCCCAGGAGATAGCGGCGGTCAGCTCGACGAGCGTGTCGTCGCCGAAGAAGCGCCGCACGCGCTCGAACAGCTCGTCGCCCACGTCCCGGTCGGAGAGGGTGATGGCGTCGGCGTACTCCAGCGCCGCGCGTTCCTTCTCGTCGTAGAGCGGGCTAGTGGCGTAGTCACTCAGGGCGAGTATCTTCTGGTCCGAAACCCCCAGCTCGCTGCCCACGGCGGCGTTGATGTTCTGTCAGAAGACGCAGCCGTTCAGGGCGGCGACCCGGCGGTTCACGAGGGCGACGAGCCTGGGGTCCAGGAGACCCGAGGCGTCCAGCCCGCTCCACATCGCCCGCGCCCCGCGGAAGATCGTCGGGCGCCTGGCATAGAGCAGGTGGTTCAGGAGCGGCCCGCCCCACTTCTCCGCCTGCGCTTCCAGGGCGCTTCTAACGCGCCGCTCGGTCTTCTCCGGGTCAACGCCGTCTATGCGCGCCACGGCTCTTCCCCTCTTCGTGATCCGCCAACCGTAGTAAGGATAACGCCTCGACCTTCAGCGTTCTCGGGGACCCAGCCACTTCTTCGCCTCCGGGGGCTTGTAGCGGGCGAGGGCGTCGAGCAGGCGGGCAGGGTCGCTCTCGGAGAGGGCGAGGGAGCGGTGGTCCGGGTGGACGAAGCCCTCCGCGACGGCGTTGTCGAAGAGCGCGGCCAGAGGCCCCCAATAGCCGTCCACGTCCAGGAGCGCGCACGGTTTCTCGTGCATGGAGAGCTGCGCCCAGGAGAGGACTTCGAGGAACTCCTCGAGGGTGCCGTAGCCGCCGGGGAGGGCGACGAAGGCGTCTGAGAGCTCGGCCATGGTCATCTTGCGCTCGTGCATCGAGCCGACCACGCGCAGCTCGGTGAGCCCCTCGTGCGAGATCTCCTTCTCCACCAACGCCTCCGGTATCACGCCGACCACCTCTCCGCCCGCCTCCAGCGCCGCGTCCGCCACGGCCCCCATCAGCCCCACCTTCCCACCGCCGTAGACCAGCGTCATGCCCCTGCGCGCCACCTCCGCCCCCGCTTCCCGCGCCGCCGAGGCGTAGACCGGGCGCGAGCCCTCGCTGGAACCACAGAAGACGCACACAGAGTTCAAGCGGAACCTCCTTCGTCGTACCCCGTTGGGTCTACCCGAGGACCAGCGCCCACAGGGCGGTCGCGGCGCCCAGAGCGCCCGTGAGGATCACGACGCCCAGGGTGGTCGTGCGGAAGGCTTTTTCGGAGATCCTGCTCAGGAGAGCGGTGCCCAAAGCCTTGCCCAGGAAGGCGGCGGGGACCAGGGCCAGGGCGAGCGGGACGTGCCCCGCGCCGAGGAGACCCTGGTAGAGGAGGGCGGCGAGCCCCACTAGGCTGATCGGCAGGAAGTACAGTGCGCTCGAGGCCCGGAACGCATGCTTGGGTAGGCCGCGCGAGGCGAAGAGCAGGACTATGGGGGGACCGGCGAGCCCCGTCGAGGTCGAGAGCGTCCCGCTCGTCAGGCCCGCGGCGACCGCGCCGAGCCGGGTCTCGGCCTTTGGCAGCTTTATCTCCCGCAGGAGCAACAACGCCGAGAACACGACCAGCACCCCAACCCCGAACCTGATGTACAGCGGGTCCACCACCGCCAGCGCCTCCGCGCCGACGAACACCCCCACGAAGGCCGGCGGCAACAGCACGAGTACCAGCCGCCGCTCCGCCTCACCCCACGAATCCCACACCACCGCCAGGTTGATGAACACCGAGAGCACCGCCGTGAGCGCGACGACCGTCTGGGGATCGTAGACGAACAGGAGCAGCGGCACGCTGATGAGCGCGAGCCCGAACCCCGTCAGCCCAGAGACCGCCCCCGCCAGCAACGCCGCGAAGAGGGCAACGACGAACGCCACGCTCACCGAAGGGTTCCCTCAGAGAAGCCTTCGTCAGAAAACGCCGGAGCCGGCAGGAGTGGCCCCCGGCCCCCGGATCGGGCCACGAGAAGCCGACTTGCCGAAATGCTAATTAGCTGTCCGGCTACCTGAGCACACCCGCGTAGAGGCGCTCCCAGGCCTCCATCTCGGGCGTGAAGTAGCGGACGCGCGTCTTCTTGTACTCGCGCGTCGAGTAGAGGGAGAGCCGCTCGGTGACGCCGGTCTCCTCCGCCATCGCATCGAGGACGCGCTCGCACTCCTCCTCCGTGCGGCCGTGGACCATGCTGAACAGCGAGTACGGCCAGTCCTCGTAGGTCGGGCGCAGGTAGCAGTGGGAAACCGCCTGGTACTGGGCGAAGACCTGCCCCACCTCTTCGGTGCGCTCCTCGGGGACCTTCCACACGCCCATCGCGTTCGCTCGGAAGCCCGCCTTGCGGTGGTAGAGCACGGCGGAGAAGCGGCGCATGATCTTGCGCTCCCTCAGGTCGTACGCCCGCTCCAGGAGCTCCGCGTGGGTGAGCCCGACTTGCTGGCCCCAGAGGTCGAAGGGCCTGGGCGTCAAGGGCACGTCCTCCTGCAGCGCCCGGATGGCCGCCTTGTCGTCCTCGGAGATGTTGCGGTCGGCGCTCTGGCGGTCGGCCTCGCCGTACTGCGGGGCCTCCTTCTTCGCGGTCGCCCCCTCCTTCATGTCGAGGGTGACGCCGATCTTGAAGAGCTTGAGGGTGGGGAGGATGCGCGTCTTCTCGGCGCCGCTGATCTTGTGCAGCACGTCCACCGTCCCCTCGAGCCCCAGGCGCGAGTCCTGCGGTACGGCGACGGTGTACCAGAGGTTGAAAGCGTTGTCGCGCTCGTAGTTGTGGGAGACGCCGGGGTGGAAGTTTATGGCCTTCGCGGCGGAGTTGAGCCGATCGGCGGGGATCTTCGCCGCCACGAGGCTCGACTGGTAGCCGAGGACGCGGGTGTCGAAGATCGCGCTGATCTGGCGTATCACCCGCCCGCGCTTCAGGGCCTCGATGCGGCGTATCACCTCGTCCCCGGTCAGCCCCACGTCCCGCCCCATCGCCTCGAACGGCTCACGTTTCAAGGGGAACTCCCGCTGGATGCGGTTGAGTATCTCTTTGTCGAGGGTGTCCATCAAACGGGTGCTGGAGGCTGTGCTGACCAAGATCCCCTATGCCCTTCCACGACGCTTGTTTGCCACTACT
>JADDPV010000095.1 GCA_016781705.1 Rubrobacter sp. | reverse complement strand
GACCTGCCGGGCTTAGGAGGGTAACCTAGCCCGGAGTTGCGGTGCCTGTCAGATAAAGAGCGACGTTAGCCCACGGGGGAGACCCCGTGGGCTTTTGTGTATCTTCACCATTCCCCGACGAGAAAGGCGGTCCCCGGCATGGATATCGAGATCGGCAAAGGAAAGACGGGTCGGCGGGCGTACGGGCTGGACGAGATCGCCATCGTCCCCAGCCGCCGGACCCGCGACCCGCAGGACGTAGACATTTCCTGGCGCCTCGGCGACCTCGAGTTGGACCTGCCGTGCCTGGCGAGCGCGCTCGACGCCGTAGTGGACACCAAGACCGCCGGCCTCATCGGGCGAATGGGCGGCCTCGCGGTCCTCAACCTGGAGGGCATACAGACCAGGTACGAGGACCCGGCGCCGGTCTTCGAGGAGATCGCGAGCTTGCCGCAGCACAAGGCCACGCGGGTCATGCAGGAGATCTACGCCGAGCCCGTCAAGGAGGAGTTAATCTTCCGCCGCGTGCAGGAGGTAAAGGACCAGGGCGTCATAGCCGCCGCCTCCCTGACCCCCCAAAGGGTGGAACGCTACCACGGCGCCGCCATCGAGGCCGGCCTCGACGTGCTCGTGATCCAGGGCACGGTGGTGAGCGCCGAGCACGTCTCCAAGACCGTCGAGCCCCTGAACCTCATGGAGTTCGTCCCGCGCCTCGACGTGCCCGTCGTCGTTGGCGGCTGCGCGAGCTACTCCACGGCGCTTCACCTCATGCGCACCGGAGCGGTCGGCGTCCTCGTGGGTGTCGGACCCGGCCGCATCTGCACCACCAGGGGCGTGCTCGGCATCGGGGTCCCGCAGGCGACGGCGATCGCGGACGCGGCGGCGGCGAGGATGCGCCATTACCTGGAGACCGGTGAGTACGTCAACGTCATCGCCGACGGCGGGATGAGGACGGGTGGTGAGGTGGCGAAGGCCATAACCTGCGGTGCGGACGCCGTGATGCTCGGCAGCGCCTTCGCGAAGGCCGAGGAGGCGCCCGGACGCGGCTACAGTTGGGGGATGGCGACCTTCCACCCGACGCTGCCGCGGGGGACGCGCATCCAGACCGGCGCCTCGGCGACGCTGGAGGAGATCCTGGTGGGGCCGGCGCGCGAGAACGACGGAACCTTGAACCTGATGGGGGCTCTGCGGACCAGCATGGCGACCACGGGCTACCAGAACATAAAGGAGTTCCAGAAGGCCGAGGTCATGTACGCGCCGTCGCTCGCCACGGAGGGCAAGACCGAGCAGACCGCCCAGGGCGTCGGGATGGGCCGCTAGGGAGGCGCTGCTTTGATCCTGGTCCTCGACTTCGGCGGGCAGTACGCCCAGCTTATCGCCCGGCGCGTGCGCGAGGCGCGCGTCTTCTCCGAGCTCGTCCCCTACGACACGCCGCTGGAGGAGATACGGGCTAAAGAGCCCCAGGGCATCATCCTCTCCGGCGGCCCGAACAGCGTGTATGGGGAGGGGTCGCCGCGGGTGGACGACGGGCTGTGGGATCTCGGCGTGCCCATGCTCGGGATCTGCTACGGGATGCAGCTGATGGCCCTGAATCTCGGCGGCGAGGTCGAGGCCGTCCAGATCCGGGAATACGGCCGCTCCGACCTGCGCATCAAAGAACCCGGCCTCCTCTTCTCCGGCACACCGGACGAGCAGACCGCTTGGACGAGCCACGGCGACGCGGTGCTCGCCGCCCCGGAGGGCTTCACCGTGACGGCCGAGACGCCATCGGTCCCCATCATCGCCTTCGAGGACCGCGATAAGACGCGCTTCGGGGTGCAGTTCCACGCCGAGGTCAAGCACACCGAGTACGGGATGGAGATCCTCAAGAACTTCTTGTTCGAGGCGTGCGGCGCCGCGCCGGACTGGACGCCGGTCAACATCATCACCGACGCCGTGGAGAGGATACGCGAGCAGATCGGGGACCAGCGGGCCATCTGCGGGCTCTCGGGCGGGGTGGACTCGGCGACGGCCGCCATGCTCGTACACCGCGCCATCGGCGACAACCTGACGTGCGTGTTCGTGGACCACGGGCTCTTGCGCCACAACGAGGCCGAGCAGGTAATCGAGGCGTTCGGCGAGAACTCGGACGTGCCGCTAGTACACGTGCAGGCCCAGAGGCGTTTCCTGGACAGGCTCGCGGGCGTCACCGACCCGGAGGCGAAGCGCAAGATCATCGGCGAGGAGTTCATCCGCACCTTCGAGGAGGAGGCCGGCAAGATCGCCGAAGAGGCCACGTTCCTCGTGCAGGGCACGCTCTACTCGGACGTCATAGAGAGCGGTACCCGCGACGCGGCGCGCATAAAGAGCCACCACAACGTCGGCGGCCTGCCGGAGGTGATGGACCTCGATCTCGTAGAGCCCTTGAGGAACCTGTTCAAGGACGAGGTGCGGGTGGTGGCGGCGGAGCTCGGGATGCCCGAGCGGATGGTGTGGCGCCAGCCGTTCCCGGGGCCGGGGCTGGCGATCCGGGTCATAGGAGACGTGACGGAGGAACGGCTGGAGATACTCAGGCGGGCGGACTTCGTGTTGCAGGACGAGATCCGGGCCGCCGGCCTCTACCGCGACCTCTGGCAGAGCTTCGCCGTCCTCCCTGCCATCCACTCCGTCGGCGTGATGGGCGACGCGCGCACCTACGCCTACCCGGTGGTCATCCGCGCCGTGACGAGCGACGACGCGATGACCGCGGACTGGGCGCGCCTCCCGCACGACCTGCTCGAACGCATCAGCAACCGCATCATCAACGAGGTTCCCGGCGTGAACCGGGTGGCGCTGGACATCACCAGCAAGCCGCCGGGCACGATAGAGTGGGAGTAAAGCTTGTCAGCACTTCGGCCTGCTAGCGAGGGCGGCGCGGCCCTAAACGCCGTCCCGGAAAACGCGGCGGAGGTGCTAAACCGGAGGCCGGGGTTTTCGGTTCGACGTCAGATACGTTATGCGAGACCATGCACGGCCCGGCTAAGCAAAAAGCTGACTGCTGAAAGCTGATGGCCGACCTGCTACTAATGACCTTCAACGTGCGCGGATCGCACCACCCGGACGGCGAGAACGCCTGGGAGAACCGGGCCGCGCTCAACGTCGCGACCATAAGGCGATGCGGGCCGGCCCTGATCGGGTTCCAGGAGCTCCAGGACGGGAACCTGCGCGCCTACGAGGCCGAGCTCCCCGAATACGAGCACGCTTTGGGCCCGAGGTACGAGAACCGGCGGCCGCACGCGCACAACGCCATCTTCTGGGACCGCTCGCGCCTGCAGCTCGTGCGCGCGGGTGGTTTCTGGCTCTCCGAGACGCCGGCAACGTTTTCGCGCTCGTGGGGCACTCGCCAGGTGCGCTCCGTAAACTGGGCGCTCTTGAGGCTCCTACCGGGCGGCGAAGGGTTCCTGCACCTCAACACCCACCTCGACCACGTGAGCGAGGCGGCGCGCGAGGAAGGCGCCGGGCTCGTCGCGCGCTGGCTCGAGAGGACGGGGGTGGAGGTCCCCGTCGCGCTCACGGGCGACTTCAACTGCGAGCCCGGCTCCGCCGCCTACCAGGCTTTCGCCCGCGCGGGCTTCGCCGACACGTACCTCCTCGCCAGCGGCGAGCCCGCCAACACCTTCCACGCGTTCGAGGGGGAGCGGTATCGCCCGCGACCGGGTAGGGAGGCGCGGATAGATTGGGTCCTCCTACGCGACGGTCCGCGCCGCCGGTGGGAGGTGCGCTCCTGCGAAGTCGTGCGCGACGCCGAACCACCCGCGTACCCCAGCGACCACTACCCCGTCCTGGCACGCCTTTCTCTGACGACTCTGTAGCCACGCGAACGAGGCCCGCGACGTATCGTGTAACACGGATTTAACTCAGTGTTTACAAGCTTGAAACTAATATTTAGGGTGCATGCCCTATCATCGGCGGCTGGAAGCAGGGTCGGTAACGTGGCTCTTTACGAGAGGAGAGTGCGGGTTGAGTAGAGTCGTGCGTCTGAGGTTTTTGATGGGGATACTAGGCTTGGTTCTGGCGCTGGCGTTGGCCGGGTGCGGCGGCGGCGGTGGCCAGGGCGGTGGCGGTGGTGAGGACGCCGGCGGCGGCGGAGGCGGTAACCTTTCAGGGCAGATCGCCGTGGAAGGCTCCAGCACCGTGCTCCCGATAACCCAGGCGACGGCGGAGGCGTTCAACCAGGAGAATCCGGACGTTCGCATCACCGTCGGTGGGGCAGGCACCGGCGATGGGTTCGAGGCCTTCTGCGCCGGTGAGACCCAGATCTCCGACGCCTCCCGACGGATAGAGGAGGACGAGATGCAAGCCTGCGAGGAGAGCGGCGTCGAGTTCGTCGAGCTCCCCGTGGCCCTCGACGGCATCTCGGTCGTGGTCAACCCTCAGAATGAATTCGCGAGCGACATAACGCTAGAGGAGCTCGCGACGCTCTGGGGACCGGATGCTGAGGGACAGATCACCACCTGGAACCAGGTGCGCTCCGACTGGCCCGAGGAGCCGATAAACCTCTACGGTCCTGGCACCCAGTCGGGCACCTTCGACTTCTTCACCGAGGAGGTTAACGGCGAGGAGGGGGCGAGCCGTTCAGACTACCAGGCCAGCGAGGACGACAACGTGCTGGTGCAGGGCGTATCCGGCGATCCGCAAGCCCTCGGGTACTTCGGGTTCGCCTACTACGAGCAGAACCAGGACGTACTGAAGCTGCTCGCGGTTGATGGCGTCGAGCCTTCCGCGGAGACCATAGCCTCGGGCGAGTACCCGATCTCGCGCCCGCTGTTCATCTACGTGAGCACCCAGGCCCTCGAGGAGAACCCGGCGGTCGAGCAGTTCGTCAACTTCTACCTGGAGAACTTGAACCAGGCCGTGGAGCAGGCCCAGTACGTGACGCTCCCCGGCAGCACGGAGGAGCTGGTCCGGACGCGGTTCGAGGAGCGCACCACCGGCACCATATACGACGAGAATGGCGAGCTTCCGGGCGGTAACCTTGAGTCCGCACTCAAGCAGTCGCAGCAGCAGTAGGTGCGCTTCGCGGGCGGCGGAGACGATTGGTTCTTCATAGCGCGGTATGATAGTGGGGGCCGACTTGAATCGGCCCCTACCCTTGTGGAAGAGCGCAGAGATGAGGTTGAGTTGCGGGTACGCGGTTTTGCTGGAGGTTCAAAAGGTGGCGATTGAGGCGAGACGAGGTCAGAACTCAGGGACCGAGGTGTGGCACCGGGAGAGCCGGGGAAGGTACCTGCGGGAGCGGCTGGTAAAGGTCGTGTTGGCGGCTTGCGCTTACCTCTCGGTGTTCACGACCATTGGCATAGTACTCGTCCTCCTCTTCGAGACGATAAATTTCTTCCGGCAGGTCTCCATCGTAGAGTTCTTTACCTCTACTACGTGGTCGGCCGCCTTCGCCAACCCCCAGTTCGGCATCATGGTGCTCGCCAGCGGCACGCTGCTCACCACGGCCGTAGCCATAGCCGTGGCGCTGCCTCTAGGCCTCTTGGCGGCCATTTACCTGAGCGAGTATGCCTCGACGGGGATGAGACGCTGGCTGAAGCCGGCCCTCGAGGTATTGGCCGGGGTGCCGACGATCGTGTACGGCTTCTTCGCCCTCACCTTCCTGACGCCGTTGTTGAAGGCGACCATCCTCCCGGGCCTGCCGATCTTCAACGCCCTCTCGGCGGGGCTGATCATGGGCGTGATGATCATTCCGACCATCGCCTCCGTGAGCGAGGACGCGCTCTACGCGGTGCCTCGGTCCCTGCGGGAGGGGGGCTACGCCCTCGGGGCCACCAAACGCGAGGTCGCGACCAAGATCGTCGTGCCGGCCGCGCTCTCCGGGATAGTCGCGGCCGTGATCCTCGGCATCTCCCGGGCGATAGGGGAGACCATGATCGTGGCCGTCGCCGCCGGTGCGCTCGCGCAGCTTACCTTGAACCCCCTCCAATCCGTCCAGACCATGACGGCTTACATCGTACAGGTGGCGTCCGGGGAGACGGCAACGGGAACGCTGACGTTCAGCACGATCTTCGCCGTCGGCGCGGCCCTGTTCGTCATGACGCTGGTCCTGAACATCATTGCCTACCTGTTCGTCCGCCGTTTCAGGGAGACCTACTGATGACGCAGAGCAGCACCCGGAGAACGCAAACAGAAGGCAGACCGGAACCGGGGGCCGACTTTCGGACCTCCACGTCCGTGCGATACGGGCTCGACCGCCTGTTCACGGGGCTCGTGTTCATCGCCACGATAATCGGGCTGATCGTGCTGGCTGTCTTGCTGGTGGATGTAGCGATCGATGGGATACCGCGCCTGAGTTGGGATTTCATCACCAGCTTCCCCTCCTCCTTCCCCGATAACGCGGGCATATACCCGGCCCTACTCGGCTCGTTGTGGCTGCTGGCACTCACGACGCTCATAAGCGTTCCGCTGGGCATAGGGGCGGCCATCTACCTGGAGGAGTACGCCCCGGACAGCCGGATCAACCGGTTGATCGAGATCAACATCTCCAACCTGGCCGGGGTACCGTCCATAATCTACGGTCTCTTGGGCCTGGGCATCTTCGTGAACTTCCTGGGACCAATAACCGGGGGTAGGAGCATAATTTCCGGGGCTCTGACCCTGGCTCTGCTCATACTACCGGTCATCATAATCGCCGCCCGGGAGGCGCTGCGCGCCATACCCAACGCCGTGCGCGAAGGCGGTATGGCTCTCGGCGCGACCCGGTGGGAGGTGATCCGGAGCCACCTGCTGCCGATGGCTCTTCCTGGCGCCCTTACCGGCACGATCCTCGCGCTCTCTCGCGCCATCGGCGAGACGGCACCCCTGATCGTCGTCGGGGCCGCGACCTTCATAACCTTTGCCCCCGAGGGCCCACGCGATGCGTACAGCGCGCTCCCCATCCAGATCTTCTCCTGGGTCAGCCAGCCGCAAGCGGGGTTCGCGGTCGCCGCCGCCGCCGGCATCGTCGTCCTCATGGCCGTGCTGGTCTTGGCGAATTCGTTCGCGATCTGGCTGCGGAATAAGTACCAGAGGCGAGGTTAGTGTCAGACGTTCTCGAAAGAAGGAAGGTGCGAAGCTGGTGGACTCCGAGAAGACTAGAAAGGAGCGGACCTTGTCCGAGGACCCGGAAAGGAGACCCGAGGTGAAAAGGTTGCAGAGCCGGCAGCCTTCTCCCCCCGTGGCGACGGGTTCCGAGGCGCAGGGCATTACGATCGAGGGCCTTTCGGCGTTCTACGGATCGTTCAAGGCCGTGACCGATGCGAGTATGAACATTCAGGCAAACAAGGTTACCGCCCTGATCGGGCCTTCGGGGTGCGGTAAGAGCACTTTTCTTCGCTGTCTGAACCGGATGCACGAGGTGATCCCGGGGGCGCGCGCCGAAGGATGCGTCAGGCTGGGCGATCAGGATATCTACGCGAAGGGTTCGGATCCGGTCAAAATCCGGCAGCGCGTCGGGATGGTCTTCCAGAAGCCCAACCCCTTCTCCAAGTCCATCTACGAAAACGTGGCTTGGGGAGCCCGGATCAACGGCTACAGGGGCAACATGGACGAGTTGGTCGAAAGGTCTTTGAGGCAGGCCGCAATCTGGGACGAGGTTAAGGACAGGCTCAAGGAGAGCGGCATGGGCCTCTCGGGCGGCCAGCAGCAGCGCCTGTGCATCGCCCGGACCCTCGCGGTAGAGCCCGAGGTAATCCTGATGGACGAGCCGGCGAGCGCCCTGGACCCGGTCTCGACGCAGAAGATCGAGGACACCATGGAGGAGTTGAAGAAGCGTTACACGGTCGTGATCGTGACGCACAACATGCAGCAGGCGGCGCGCATCTCGGACTACACGGGCTTCTTCTACATCGAGCACATGGGCGACCCGGGCCGCCTGTGGGAGTTCGACGCGACGGATAAGATTTTCTCTAACCCCGAGCGCAAGGAGACGGAGGACTACGTCACCGGGCGCTTCGGCTAGGGAAGGATAGGCTTTGCCGCGCGAGACTTTTCAGCACGAGTTGGACCGACTGGTCGGGGAGATCATCTCCCTGGGACGGGAGGTCGAGGCCTGCCTGGGCATGATGGTCGAGGCGATGGAGGGCCACGACGCCGGCGTCGCCTCGCGCGAGCTGGGTATAGACCAGCGCTTCAAGGAGCGCGGCGCTGAGATAGATGAGGAGTGCATGATCCTGCAGGCGAGGCAGGCCCCCGTTGCCCGAGACCTGCGCTTGATCTACACGATACAGGCCGTCACCAACCACCTCGTGAGGTCCGGCACCCTCTGCGAGCACATCTGCCGCGCCATAGCCGAGACGGCCGACTGCGAGCGCGACCCGGAACTCGAGACGGCGCTCCTGGAGATGGCCCGCGGCGCCCGCGACCTCTTCGGCCAGGGCCTGAACGTCTTCGAGGATCGCGACATCGACCGCGCCCGCGACCTCGAGGCCCTCGACGACAAGATAGACCTCCTCTACTCCGAGGCGATGAACCTCGTCGTCAACCCGACGAACAGCGACGGCTCCCCCGAGTGGCGCATGCGTGCCGCCCTCACCGTCCACTACCTCGAACGCATCGCCGACCACGGCGTGGACGTCGGCGGACGCACCGTCTTCCTCGTCACCGGCGAGCGTATGGAGAGCGCCATGCGCCAGTACCGCGAACGCCACCTGGACGACGACGAGGACTGAGCAGGGTAAACGGACGGTAGCTCGGCCAGATTTCAACCGTACTCCCCAGCGGTCGCGGGTCAGGCTCCCGCCCGTCCGACTTGAATCCCCTCACCATTCGTAGTCGCGTGATACAATCCGGGCATGCGATTCGTTTCGGACGGACAATACGGTGCGAGGCTCGTGTGAGGCTCACGCAGAAGAGCAAGTATGCGGTCAGGGCGCTCATGGAGCTGGCGCTCGAGGAGTGTGGTTTGCCACTGGGGGTGAACGAGGTCGCGCGGCGGCAGCGCATTCCAGAGCGGTTTCTGGAGCAGATCTTCGGCGACCTCAGGCGCGCGAAGATCCTGACGAGCCGCCGTGGGGCGCACGGGGGGTTTAGCTTCGCCGTGTCACCCGAGGAGCTGACCATCCTCGACATAGTCGAGATCCTCGATGGCGAGGTGCGCCCGGCGCGCTGCTCGGCGGGGGGGACCTGCTACATCGCCGACGCGCCGCTGTGCGCGACGAGCAAGATCTGGGACGAAGCCCGCACCGCCCTCGAGAGTGTGTTCGGTCGCTACACGATAGCCCAGGTCGCAGCCGAAGAACGCCACAACCGCGAGGCCCGCGAAGGTTCGCGCGCCGAAGAACCCGCGGCCTCCTACTCCCGATAGAAGGATCTTCTCCCAGAAGCGCGGAGCGACTCCGCGTCCGCCTGCTTGCGCACCTCGAAGGCCGCACGACCCTCGCCGAGACCCGCGTCGCGGTGGGGGACCGGTCGTACCGCGTCGTCCACCCGACCGCGGCTGAGGCCCTCATAGACGAGGCCGACTTCGAACACGACGAGCGCCTCCCATACTGGGCCGACCTCTGGCCCAGCGCCACGGCGCTCGCCCGGCGTCTCGCCCGAGAGGAGGACCTCTCCGGAGCGCGCGCGGTCGAGCTCGGCTGCGGCGTGGGCCTCCCGACCGTCGTCGCCCTCGCCCGCGGCGCGCAGATACTGGCGACCGACCACTACCGGGCCGCCCTAGACTTCACCCGCTACAACGCCCACCTCAACCTCGGTGAAGGCTGGGGGGTCGAGACACGCCTCCTCGACTGGCACGCGCCGGGGGTCGAGGGGTTAAGGGGCAGGTTCGACCTCGTGCTCGCCGCCGACGTGCTCTACGAGCGGCGCAACGCCCTGGCGCTGGCGAAACTGATTCCCGAACTGCTCGCCCCCGGCGGCGAAGCTCTGATCGCCGACCCGCGCCGCAGGGAGGCAATGGCTTTCCTGGAGGCGATACGGGGGCGCGGCTTCCTGGTCTCCACGGAGGAGAGCGTCGTCGAGTCGGGCGGGCGCGAGGTCGAGGTGCTGACGCACCGGCTCGCCGAGGGCCGGCTTGCGGGCGGCGGGTCCGGGGCTTCCGGAAGCCCCAAACCATCGACAGGTTAGAGGTTCAGCGCAGCACGCATCTTCGGGGTGTCGATGTACGATTCGTACCTGGTTATCTTGCCGTCCTCGACCGTCCAGACGTGCGTTTCGGGCACGTCGAACTCTCTCCCGGTGCCCCTGACTTTGCCCCGCGTGTGCCCGACGGCCACGACGTGACCTTCCTCGTCGTCTATGTACCGTTCGGTATCCACCTGCGACTCGATAGCCCCGGTCAGGTTCCCGAGGAAGGTCTCGAGCCCCTCGCCTCCCTTGTATTCCCCTCCTCAAGGGAGGCGACTCGACTGGTAGATCTCGCCCTCCGGGTGAAAAGCTCGAAGAGGGTCCGCGCGTCTCCCCGCGTGAAGGCGTCGTAGACGCTCCGCATGACGGAGATGTTCTCTTGCGACATGGTGATATGCTCTTTTCTCTGGACCTTTACGGCCCTTTGCTACGCTCGTGGTCGGTGCCTGCTTGCTCCTTCGCCGCGTTCAAGAAGAGTCTTGAGCCTCTTCACGTCACCCGAGACTCGACGCCGCAGGTAAGATACCAATATCCAGGAGAGCAGCCTGTAGCGTGGCTTCGGATCCAGCGACAGCTCGTACGTGAACCGCGTGTGGCCACCGACCGGCTCGAAGGTCCGGTGTCTCCAACAGGGCACGGGACCACCGGTCGCCTCGAAGACGATCCTCCTGTTTGGCTCGTACCCGGTTACCTTCGCCGCCGTTACCTGCCGCCGGCCGAAGACGCTCATGACCTCGCGGGTCCTTGTCCCCAAGCAGGGGCTCCGGGTGGGTCCTGGCGCATCTCGATCACCCCGGTGTGCCAGCGCGGATCGTTTTCGTAGGCCCCGGCGAGGGCGAAGACCTCCTCGACCGGACGCTCGATTATGGCGCTCCCGGACACGCGCAGCGCGGAGTTGGGTCACCGCGTCTTCGGGCCATCCTCGCCCCGCGGGCCGCGCGTGGCGCCTTTCTCGATCGTTTCCCTGACCTTCCTCCTTCCGTTCTCGTGTTCGCGTCGAGAGGAAGTATCGAAGATCCGGGAGGTTGGTTCTTTGATGTCTTTGCGGTTTTCGGTAGGTTCTTGCTCTCTTTGACGAAGATCTAGCCGGACGCCAGGCGGAGGGACCTGGGGCTGGTCCCGAGGTGGCTCTGGTCGGTGAAGCCCGAGAGGCGGGCGACTTCATGCAGGGGGAGGTTGGTGTTCACCAGCAAGTCCTTCGCCCGCTCGACTCTCCGGCGGAGCACGTACTGGTGCGGGCTAAGGTCGGCCGAGAGCTTGAACATCCGCGAGAAGTGGAACGGGCTCATGTGCACCACCCCGGAGACTTCGGTCAGCGTGAGGTCGCGGGCCAGGTGCTCTTCCACGTATTCGGTGACGCCTCGGAGCACGGCTTTCGGGAGCCCCCCTTGGAACTCGGGCTCTGCCTTGTACGCGGCGCTCCGACCGAGCGAGGAGTGGTTCCTGAGGAGGTTTACCGCCAGCGCCGTCGCCAGGGAGTCGGCGTAGAGCCCGTCAAAGAGCCCTTCGTTCTCCAGCTGCTCCGGCAGGAGCGACGCCGCGATGCGCTCGATCCCGGCGCCGCGCCCACCGAGGACGCCGACCAGTTCTACGCGATCCGGTTCCACGTCCGCGCCCTCGGCTACCTTGCGGACGAAAGCGGGTTCGAGGCGCACGACCAAGCTCTCGACCTCCTGCGGCTCCCGCTCCCGCGAACGGAACTCCGTCGGTACGCCCGCCGGGACGACCGCCACGTCGCCCCTTACCCCGGACGGCCTGTAGACGTGCCCGTCCAGCCTCTTCTCCAGCCTGTACCGCCGCCCCACGCTCACGAACGAGGATGACGTGTTCGGAGAGGGCGGGTACGGCGACTTCGTCGACGGTCTAGCGGAGGCGTGTGGCGCCGATGTTCTCCCACGTCCGTCCCTTGCCCGGCAGGGCGGGCAGCGGAAAAAGCCCTGAGGGGCCTTTCGCCGGCGGCAAGCGCGTGGTCGCGGCTTCGTTGTCGGGCACCATCGTGGCCTGCCTGATCCAGTTCACCCGCCGCGATCATATAGACGTGAACGCCACGCGGCGCCGACCCGGCGGGGTGGGGCTTGCGGCGGTATACTCTCCTATGTGCTCCTGGAGTCGCTAAACCCGACACAGCTCGACGCCGTCACGCACACCGAAGGACCCCTACTCATCCTCGCCGGGGCCGGCAGCGGCAAGACGCGGGTGCTGACGCACAGAATCTCCTACCTACTCGACGAGGGCCTCGCCTCGCCCGACGAGATCCTCGCCATAACCTTCACCAACAAGGCCGCAAGCGAGATGAAGGACCGCGTGGCCCTTCTCGTCGGCCCCGACTCGCGCAAGATGTGGGTCTCCACCTTCCACGCCTTCTGCTCCCGCATCCTGCGCGTCCACGCCGAAAAGCTCGGCTACAAACGCGAGTTCACCATCTACGACGCCGCCGACCAGGTCCGCCTCACCCGCCGCTGCATCGTCGAGCTCGGCAAGGACCCCAAACGCTTCAACCCGCGCTCTTTCCACGCCCAGATCTCCGCCGCCAAGAACCAACTCATGGACGCGAACGACTACCTGCGCGCCACCGAGGGCTACATCGCGGAGAACGTCGCCGAGGTCTACGACCTCTACCAGAAACGCCTCTACGAGAACAACGCGATGGACTTCGACGACCTCCTGATGCAGACCGTCGCCCTCCTCGAAGTCTTCCCCGAAGTCCGCGAACGCTACCAGCGCCGCTTCAAGTACATCCACGTGGACGAATACCAGGACACCAACCACGCCCAATACCGCCTCGTCAACCTCCTCGCCGAAGCACACCATAACCTTTGTGTCGTGGGCGACGATGATCAGTCGGTCTATAGTTGGCGGGGTGCTGACATTTCCAATATATTGAATTTCGAGCGGGACTACCCGGAGGCGAAGGTCGTCAAGCTGGAGCAGAACTACCGCTCGACTCAGACCATACTCAGCGCGGCGAACGCGGTGGTGGCGAATAACGCGTCGCGCAAGGAGAAGGAGTTGTGGACGGCGGGGGAGGAGGGGGAGCGCATCCGGCTGTTCACGGCGGCGGACGATTACGCGGAGGCGCGGTTCGTGGTGTCCGAGATAGAGCGGCTGGAGAGGGCGGGGGCCCATTTGCGGGACGTGGCGGTGTTTTACCGGACGAACGCGCAGAGCCGGACGCTGGAGGACGTTCTGGTGCGGGAGGGGGTGCCGTACCAGATCGTGGGGGGAGTAAGGTTCTACGAGCGGGCGGAGATCAAGGACGCCATAGCGTACCTCTCCGCGATCTCGAACCCCGCCGACGCGGTCTCGCTGGAGCGCATCATCAACGTCCCGAAGCGGGGCCTGGGCCAGGCGTCGGTCGGACGATTGTTGGACCACGCGCAGCGCGAGGGCATCACGCTCTACGAGGCTCTCACGGAGGCTGAGGAGGCCGGGCTCTCGGGGGCGGCGAGGAAGGCTTGCGCGAGGGTGCATGCTCTCTTCGAGGGGTGGCGGGTGGCGGCGCGGGAGGTCACGCCGTCGGAGATGGTGGAGGCGGTGCTGGACGAGTCGGGGTACCGCAAGGAGCTTGTGGCCGAGGGGACGGTGGAGGCGGAGTCGCGCCTGGAGAACCTTGGGGAGCTGGTGAACGCCGCCGCCGAGTACGAGCGCGTGGAGCCGGATGCCACGCTCGACGGGTTCTTGCAGGAGCAGGCGCTGTATTCGGAGGCGGACGCGCTCTCGGGGGAGGGGCGGGTGACGTTGATGACGCTGCATAACGCCAAGGGGCTGGAGTACGACCACGTTTTCGTGGTGGGGATGGAGGAGGGGACTTTCCCGCACGCGAGGTCTCTAGACGAGCAGAACCTGGAGGAGGAGCGGCGGTTGTGCTACGTGGGGATCACGCGCGCCCGGAAGACCCTGACGCTCTCGTACGCGCGGGTCCGCTCGACCTACGGCGAGCGAGAGTACCAGATGCCCTCGCGGTTCCTCTCGGAGATACCGGAAGACCTGAAGGCGGGCTCCGTGCCCGGCGTCTCCGGCGAGGCTTCTCGCGGAAGGGGTGGCTGGGGCGGGGCTCTGGGCGGGTCGCCCTCGCGGCGGATGGAGCGGCCGGGGAAGGCCGGGGTTCAGGCGGAGTCGTTATACAGGGCTGGGGAGAGGGTGCGGCACGCGAAGTTCGGGGTGGGGGAGGTCGTGGAGGCGGAGAGGGGTAGGGTGGTGGTCAGGTTCGGGTCGGAGGAGAAAGTCCTCGTGCCCGAGATAGCGCCGCTCAGCAGGGCTTGAGGTTTTCGGGAGGAGTTACGGCCATGCACGTTTACGTAACGGGGCACAGGAACCCGGACACGGATTCTATAGCGTCGGCGATCGGGTACGCAGAGTTGAAGGGGCGGCTAAACCCGGAGGACATCTACGCCCCGGCGCGTCTGGGCGAGATCAACGACCAGACGCGGTGGGCGCTGGGACGGAGCGGGGCGAGGGAGCCCAAGCTGTTGAAGCACATCATGCTGCGCGTCAAGGACGTGATGAGCAAGGACATATCGACCGTTCACCAGGACGACCCCTTGCGCAACGTGGGGCTCGCGATGGCGAAGCGGAACATAAGCCAGGTACCGGTCGTGGACGACGCGGGCGCCCTGGTCGGCCTCGTGACGGAGCGGAGCCTGGCGCGCATGTACATCAGGGAGTCCAGGGAGGCGTCGAGCTTCGCCGAGACGCCGGTGTCGGTCGGCGCAATCGTGGACGTCCTCGAAGGGGAGCTCCTGGTCGGGGAGGACATGGAGACCAGCGGGAAGCTGTGGGTCATCTCGATGAGCGTGGACTCGATGGGTGCGCAGATGAACCCCGGGGACATCGTGGTCATAGGGGACAGGTCCCGGGGCCAGCGGCGCGCCATAGAGCTCGGCACGGGCATCCTCGTCGTCACCAACGGCGCCCGTCCGAACGACGATGTCCTGGAGATGGCGGAGGAGAAGGGGACGACGGTCGTCTTGAGTCCACTGGACTCGTACGTGACGAGCCGGATGGTGCAACTCTCGGTGCCGGTGCACGAGGTGATGAGTCAGGACCCCGTCACGGTCGACCCGGAGGAGTTGATCACGGACATCACGGACCAGGTGATGGAGGTCCACTACCGGGCGGCGATCGCCGTGGACGGCGACAAGAGGCCTATCGGTATCGTCACCAGGACGGACTTGCTCAACCCGGAGCCCCGGAAGATACTGCTCGTGGACCATGCCGAGAGGGGTCAGAGCGTACCCGGCGTCGAGCAGGCCCAGATCGTGGAGATCCTCGACCACCACCGCGTGGGCGACGTGCAGACCGAGAGCCCCATACCCGCGACCTTCGACCCCGTGGGCTCGACCGCGACCCTCATCGTCGAGCGTTACCGCCAGAACGGCCTCGACCCGTCGGAGGCGTCGGCGAAGATGCTGCTGGCGGCCCTGCTCTCGGATACCGTGATCCTGAACTCCCCCACGACTACGGAGCGCGACCACGAGGTCGTCCGTCACCTGGAGGAGCTCCTGGGCCTCGACGCCGAGAAGTTCGGGATGGAGATGTTCGAGGCGACCTCGGACGTATCGGGGCTCTCGGCCGAAGCGATCGTGGAGCGCGACCTCAAGGAGTACGGCACGAGCACCGGCGAGGCGATGAGCGTCTCCCAGATAGAGACGGTCGGGACCGGACTCCTGGAGCGCAAGGACGAGTTGGTGGAGGCTCTCGAGAAGGTCCGGCAGGAGAACGGCTACCTCTTCGCGGCGCTGATGGTCACGGACATCGTGGGCCAGGGTACCGAGCTCCTGTGCGCGGGCGAATGCGCCGCCGTCGAGCGGGCCTTCGGCGCCACGGCCGAGGACGGCGTTATAGACCTGCCCGGCGTGATGAGCCGCAAGAAGCAGGTCGCCCCGAAGCTCCTCGCGGCCTTCTAAGGCTTTCGTGGCAGAGATCCTCGACGGCAAACAGACAGCGGCCGAGATACGCGCCGAGGTCGCGCGAGGCGTAGCGGCGCTGAAGCGCCGCGGCGCACACGTGCGCCTGGACGTGGTCCTCGTCGGCGACGACGCGGCCTCCGCGACCTACGTGCGCATGAAGCAACGCGACTCGGCCGAGGTCGGCATCGAGTCCGAGACCCACCGCTTCGGCGCCGACGTCTCGCGGGAGGCACTCGCCCGCCTCGTCGAGAGGTTGAACGCCGACGATGCCGTCTCCGGCTTCTTTATACAGTTGCCGCTGCCCGAAGGGCTCGATGCCCTCCCGCTCGTCTCGGCGATCGATTCCGCAAAGGACGTGGACGGCTTGAGCCCCTTGAGTGCGGGGCGGCTCGCCGTGGGCTTACCGAGCCTGCTGCCCTGCACTCCGCACGGCGTGATACAGCTTCTGAAACGGAGCCGGGTAGGGATGGCCGGGCGCGAAGCCGTCGTGGTCGGGCGCTCGAACCTGGTCGGAAAGCCGCTGGCGCAGTTGCTCCTACGCGAGAACGCGACCGTCACCGTCTGCCACTCTCGCACCCGTGACCTGACGGCGGCGACGCGGCGGGCGGAGATACTGGTCGTCGCGGCGGGGCGGCGCGGTTTTATCGGGGCGGAGCACGTCCGGGAGGGCGCGGTCGTCGTGGACGTGGGCATCCACTCGAAAGAAGGCGGTGGGCTCACGGGCGACGTGAGGTTCGAGGAGGTCGAGCCTCTGGCCTCGTACATCACGCCGGTGCCGGGGGGGGTGGGGCCGATGACGCGAGCGATGCTGCTGCACAACGCTTTAGAGGCAGCGCGGGCGACCGCGGGCGGTTAACCGAGGATCTCCCCGACGGCGAGCTCGAGCCCGGTGGCGGTCTTCGGGGAGAGCGTATCGTCCTGCTTCGCCCGCACAGTCTCCTTGAAGATACCCTCCTCGGGTCGGGAGTAGACCTCGACCATCTCCACGGGGAGGCCTGGATCCAGACCTACTGGATGCCAGCTCGTGCGCAGAGCGAAAGCCTAACGTTGCGATCTTATCTCAGCGTCGTGTCGGAGACCTCGGTGACGAGGAGAGCGTCCTCCGGGGCTGGGAGCGCTTCGGCTTAGAAGTCCTCGCGGGGTCGGAGCGGCGCGATGTCGGGCTCAGGCTCGACGCCGAGGCCGGTGCGGATGGGGCACTGCCCATCGAGTCCATCTCCAGTATCTCTCCTTGGGCGCCTTCTCGGATGATG
>JADDPV010000098.1 GCA_016781705.1 Rubrobacter sp. | reverse complement strand
CCTACCAGTAGCGGGCCTTCCTGCAGGCGTGCCGTCTTTCGGGCATAGGGTTCCACAACCGAAGGCGGGCGCTCGGCGGAGATCGGGCGCGCGCATTCCGTGCTAGAGGCCGGAGCGCGAGTAGCCGGCGTTGCCGTCGGTTTTGACCGCACCTTGGCAGACATGCCCTTGACGTAATCCTTACGGAACCCTTACAGACAGTGACAGGCCCCAGACACGAGCGAGGGACAATCGTAAGAGAAGGCCCCGATGATTTGACCATCGTAAAGAGGGTGCGGGCGGAAGGGCGTAAGGCCGCGGCCTGACGGCGGTCGGCTCGCCCGCACGGCCATGATGGAGGAGAAGGAGTGCGACATGGTAACCAAGTTCGGCGGAAAGCAGCGCAGAGGACCCGCGACCGGCGTCCCCGGGAGACGTCGCCCGCCTTTGCACTACGTGGTGGTCAAGGACGGCGACAACGGGCTGGAGGTTCTGCGCGTGCCCCTGGGGGGGAAGGGCGAAGCGCTGCCCGTGTTCTCCGCCGGGTGGGCGGCCCGTGGATACCAATTCGCCGAGGCGCCAGGCGGGGGGTGGTACGTGAGGGCGTACACCCCCGGTGAGCTCGTCTCCCTGCTCGTGGGGCCCTGCGTCGGCGTCGAGTGGGTGGCGCTCGATCCCAGGCCGGGCCCTCGCAGCGGGGGGGAGGCGGTGACCGTCATGCCGTGGGAGAACTTCGTGGACTACCTGTCGGGTTTGACGCGTTCCCTTTCCTACTTCGACGGGGCGACAACTTCGAGGACATGGGAGGTCGAGCCGCGTGGGCGAGGAGGCGATCAGTAGCGGAAGGCACGATGCCCTGGGGGAGGTGACGATGCTGCCAGGTCCGGCGATCTCCCGCTCGCGGGCCAGTCATCTTCTGGATAGCAATACCGAGGAGCTGGTCTGCGGGTGCCTGAAAACGGCCAACTCCGAGACCCTGAGATCCTCAGGCGGGCGCGGGTGATGAGGGCGGATGAGGTCGTCTCCAAGGCCGCACCCGTCGAGGAGATCCTCGGCGTGGTAAGGCGCCACTGGTGGAGAGGGGAGCGGCGGTAGGACGATGAGAGTCCTCGTAGCGATAGAGCCACGTTTGTACCGAGAGGCCATAGGGCGAGCCCTTCGGGGTCTCAGGCCACGCCTAGAGGTTGTGGTAGTCGAGCCGGAGGATCTATGGGTGGCGGTAGTGCGCTTGGGCCCCGAGCTCATCTTCGCGGATCGCCCCGACAACCTCCCGGATGCCGGCAGGCTCGCCTGGGTGGAGTTTCGCCCCTACGAGCAGCCGCCGGCGAAGATCTGCCTCGGGGGGCGATGGCACGAGCTCGAGGAGGTCGAGCTCTCCGACCTACTCTCGGTGGTGGACGAGACTGAAGAGTTGGCCCGGACGACGAGGGAGTTGGAGAACTGTTAGCTTCATCTCAAGAGCTCGGCCAGCTAGCTGAACCGTCCGGTGCTCCGGCAGCCTTCGCGACCAGCGGGCCTCGGAGGGTGAGCCGTTCCGGGGCCACGCCGGTGGACGATGGGTGGGCGGAGCGTACTTCTCCGGTGGCGCGCTTCCCCACGCACGGGCGCGACCGGGCCTTGGGCGGAAGACCAGCATGAGGACGCGAACGTGACGGACGTCCGGCGAGCCCACGTAACCGTGCGGACAGTGGCACTCACGAGGAGGTAACCACGATGTGGAGCAAGTTGTTCGGTGGCGGTGATGGGCTGCCTCGCGAGAAGGTCGACGCCGTCGTCCGCGTCATCGACCGGCACCTCGCGGAGGAGGCCGAGCTCCGTAGGCTTCAGAGCGAGAAACAGACCATCCACCCCAGGGACCTCCCTCCCGATAAGCGCCGGGCGCTCATAGAGGAGGTGTTCGCGATCCTTGCGAACGCCAGAAAGAAGTAGTTGCCACCACGATCGAAGGGAGTGCGGCACAGGGGTGTTACGTTCAGCACACCTGGATCTTCCCGAGCAGGAGGCCGCGAAGGAGTTCGCCGGCGCTCGCAAGAAGGCGCTCCTGCGTCAGATCTGGGCGTTCCTGAGAAGGAACCCGAACTGCAACCGCCTGCTCTCCCTCGAAGAGGTGGCGGAGGCGCTCGGCCGGTGGCGGCAAGCCCACCTCTTGGGCAGGCAGACAGTACCGGTGGAGAGGATCGTCGGCAGCGAGGGCCGCTACGCGGACTTCGACGACGAGTTCCTGCCCCTCAAAGGCAGCTCGGAGCAGAGATGGAGGTCCGTGTACGCGGCGCTACGCCGCGACGAGGAGCTGCCGCCGGTGAGCCTGTTGAGGGTCGGCGACGCCTACTTCGTTCGCGACGGCAACCACCGGGTGTCCGTGGCGCGTTGGCTGGGCGTCGAGCGCCTCGAGGCGGAAGTGGTCGAGGTGCGCGTCGCGGTCCCGGTCAAAGCCGCGATCTCCGCCCGCGACCTTCCGGAGGATCGCCGGCACCTGCGCCTGTTCGAGAGTCCAACCTACAGCTCCCCTGTCGCAGGCGGCGAACGAAGCGACCGATCGGCGCACGCGCGCCGTAGGAGGAGGTGACAGGGCATGCCCGTAGGAGACCTCGACGTACCCGTTATCGGCAAGAACGCCGTCATCGCCATACTGGTGCAGTCGCACATCCTGATCGCCACCTTCATCCTCGGGTCCTCCCTCATAGCGCCCGCGGCGGAGTACCTGGGGATGGTCACGAAGCAGCCGCGCTACGAACGCTTCGCCCGCAACCTCGCTAGGCTCATCGTGCTGCTCTTCGCCACCGGCTCGGCCCTCGCCATAACGTTCGTTTTGGCTTTGGTGACACTCTTCCCGATCTTCTTCTCGTATCTACAGAACATCTTCTTCTGGGTGTTCCTGGTCGAGGCGTTCTGGTTTTTGGGCGTGATCATTATCCTGTACGCCTGGTACAACACCTGGGACAAGCTCGCCTACCGCAAGAGCCTGCACGTGGTCTTCGGGTTCGTGGCCGGGGGCATCGGCCTTTTTCAGATGACCTGATCAACGTGATCGCCTCCTACATGCTCACCCCCTCGGAGGCCCCCGTCACCGACGTTGCCCGCACCTACCTCAACCCGACCTTCGTGCCCCTGAACATGCACCGCTTCGTAGGGAACCTCTCCTACGCGGGGTTCCTCATCGCCGGCTGGGCCGCTTACCGCTACCTGAGCGCAAAGCGGGAAGATGATCGAGAGTACTACGACTGGATGGGCCACTGGGGCCTCATCTGGAGCTTCGGGTTCTTGATCATGCAGCCGATCATCGGCTACGGCTACCTCAAGAGCATAAGGGAGAGCGCGCCGGACGCCTTCAACACCATCATGCTCGGGGAGAAGGCGTGGCTGTTCAACCTCTTGATGGTAGAGCTAGCGATCATGGGCGTCGCCTCCACGGCCTACTTCGTGCACAAGCTCAGGTTCGCCATGAAGCCGTTGGAAACCTTGCGCAAGCTATCGGTGGGCGCCCTCGGTTTCACCGCGCTGTTCTGCGTGCTCAACCTCATACCGGCCGACGCTTCCATCGTTCCCCAGATCGGGCTCGAGTTTCTCGGAGGGGACGAGACCAAGATACCGCTGGGGAGCATGTACCCGTGGAAGTTCATAGGCCTCATCGGGCTGATGCTGGTAGGCGCCGTGGTGGTGACCCTCTACCTCAGGGCTGCGGCGACGGGCTTCCGCTGGGGTAACGCGAGCCGGTGGAGCCAGTACGCGCTCATAGCGTGCGCGGTGACGGTCATACTGACGATGGTCACGATGGGCTACACCCGCGAGACGGCGAGAAGGGTGGATAACAACCCCGGCTACCTGATCTACAAGTGCATCACGCTCGACCAAGAGTTCACGCCCGAGACGTGCCCCGCAGGCAAGAGCCTTACCCGTGGCCTGGAGCAGGGGGTGGACGAGTGACGCATCCTGCCCTGCTGCAGCCCAAGCTTTCCGGCGTGGCCGCCTTCTTCTTCGGATTCTCCATGTTCCTGATCGTCGTAGGAGGTTCAGTGTGCTTCACCTAGTGGATAAGCAAGGACGAACAGTGACAGGGTTCGCCGTCGACCGCACAAGGAGAGCGTCAGGCCGCGTGGGGACGGTGTGCGGCCCATGCAGACGGTAGCGACGCGAAAGGAGGCATTACCGACATGCGCGACGAGAAGGCCACGAGCCCGGAAGATAACCTCGATATCCGCGGGCCGGTACAGGCGTTCGATGCGGCAGGCGCGGCCAAACGACTCAGGAGAGAGAAGACCTACGAGGACCACGGTCGTAGCGTCCTCAGTCTCTTCAACGGGCCTTCTCTCCGGGCCATGCTCACCGCCATCGCCACCGGGCGTCGCACGGGCGAGAGACGGGTAGCCGGTCCCTCCACCGTGCAGGTCTTGGAGGGCGAGGTGAGATTCAAGGCGGGGGAGGAGCGGCACGAGCTCTCCGCCGGAGGGACGCTGGTCCTAGAAAGGAACGTGCCCTACGAGGCGGAGGCCCTGAGCGACGCCGCCTTCCTGCACACTCTGGTGCTGTCGGGCGAAGAGAGAAGCCTCCCGCAACCGGCGCACCCGACGGAGCCCGCCGAGGGACGGGCGGACTTGGAGCTGCCGGGGGCCGATCGTGCTTCGGGATAACAATCCCGCAGCGGCTCAAGGCTCTCCCGGGTGCGGCGGAGCCAAGAGTGAGCGGAACACTGAGCCTGATGCGCCGAAGGAGGCGGCAATGGAAAGGCGAGGCTCGCACCCCGGCTTTCCCGGGATGGCGGTCTCAGACGGACGCGGCAGAGCGTTCTCTTTCGGGGGGCGGGTGCGGTGGTGGCAGATGCAAGCTTCTGGTGAAGAGCAACGGCCGAAGACCGTGAGGGGTGGTGAGGTGCAGACCATGGTTTATGTGAAGGCGTCCTCCCGAGAGCATGAGTACGAGACCCCCCAGCTGTTGGACGGGTACCTGGATCGCATAGGCAAGGAGAGGCTGCTGACGCACCGCGAGGAGACAGAGCTTTCCAGACGCGCCAAAGCGGGAGACGAACGGGCCCGAAAGAGACTCATCGAGAAGAACCTCCGTCTGGTGGTCAGCGTAGCCAAGAGGTACCGCGGCTACGGTCTACCCTTCGAAGACCTCATCCAGGAGGGCAACATAGGGCTGATTCGGGCCGTGGAGAGGTTCGATCCCGAAAGAGGCTACCGCTTCTCCACCTATGCCACCTGGTGGATAAAGCAGGCCGTAGGGCGGGCCGTGGCGGACAAAGCGCGCACCATAAGGCTTCCTGTGCACATGGGGGAGAAGATCAGGAAGGTCGGCCGCGTCACCGGCGAACTTTCGGTAGAGCTCGGGCGGGAGCCTACCGGTGAGGAGATCGCCGGTCGGCTGGGCTGGACCGTCGAGCAGGTGCTGGACGTGAAGGGAAGCGTACCGGACGCCGCCAGCCTCAATAAGCCGGTCTCGAGCGAGCACGAGGCTTCGCGCCTCGAGGACTTCATCGTCGACGAGGGGCTCTTCGACGTCCCGGACGCCGTCATAGAGGAGATGGAGGCGGCGTGGCTCAGGGAGGCCATCGGGCGTCTGCCGCAGAAGGCCCGCTACGTCCTGGTGAGGCGCTACGGCCTCGACGGTCGGGATCCCCCGACGCTCGCCGAGCTCGCCGCGGAGCTTGAGCTGTCGCGGGAGCGGGTAAGGCAGCTCCAGCGCGAAGCCGAGTTCCTGCTCAAGTCCGGTACCAGGAGGGCCCCTCGCCGCTCCGTAGCGTGAGGATCTCCGCTCCCGAAGGTTTGGAATGAAGGTGTTGACTCCCACGTGGCGCAAATGGGCGACCGTGTTGCTCGGAGCGTACCTGTTTATAGCACCCTGGGTCTTCGGGACCTCCGGGGTCAGGCCAGCTCGGCGAACGCCTGGATGGTTGGCACTTGCATCGTCGTCGCGACGCTGAGGGTGCCGATCGTCTTCGGAGCGCGGGCCGCGGAGCTGACCAAGGTAGGGCTGGGGGCGTGGCTGCTGGCCTCGCCGTTCGCGCTGGGCTTCGCGGAGTCCGGCGCGGCGCGGAACGCGTGGCTCGTCGGTCCCCCGATCCTCGCACTGGCCGATACCTTGAGTCTCGCCTTCGACCTCTTGAGCTGGATGCACGCGCTGAAGTCGCGCTACCAGGCGCGAAGGATCTCCCCTGAGAAGCTCCTCCGCTACGGGGAACGGGAGGAGCACATCCAGCCCGAACGGCTCTGCCGGCACATCGTCGAGTGTTCGTACGAGATCCGCCGGACGTTGCTCGGGCAAACATCCGGGGTGCAGGCCGGGATGTGCCTCCTAGGGTACCGGGCTTGCGTGAACGGCAGCATCACGCTAAACCGCCTCATCGACAAAGAACTGCCGGAGTCCGGTCCCTTCCGGCGGTTGAGGCTCGAGATGATCCGGCGCCAAGCCGCCCATTCGCTCGCGCGCACCCGCGAGGTTATCCCTGCGGGCGTTCCGCACGCCTGGCACCGGAGTCGTCCCTAGCATGTCACGGTCGCAAACCACTTCTTCAGTGGTAGGTAAAACACCACACTCCCAAAGCGATGGTCGAGAAAAGCCAACCGATGGCGACCGTGCGACTGCTCGGCGGCAGCCCCCATTACTTTTGTTCGGCGTTGTCGGGCGTGGCCACCTCGAAACAGCACCGCGGTCTCTCGCCCCGATCGCAGCGCTCGTTGACCGACACCCCCGTCAGCTCGGTGATCAGGGTCTCGGCCATCCGACACACCTCGGGGTGATCCGGCGTCACGCCGGCCAGCGGACAGCTGTAACCGCGGATGACGAACCCGCCATCGTGCTCTTCGAGCTCCGCCAGTCCACCTCGACTTCTACACCCTGCTGCCGGACCACGAGGATATCGTAGTCGGCCGTGGGTCCGAGGCTTGGCGCCCACGCGCCGGGACCCGCCTTCAGAGACGGTCGCAACCATCCTGAAGGCTCGATCGAAACAGTCCTCCCAGGTGCCTCGCAGCTAGATCCGATCGCTACCCGAGCAATACCTCGACGCTCACGCCCCTAAGATTGTCGACGCCGTGGGAAGCGCGGTTTACCCCATAATCCCGGCGGACCAGATTATACTGTTACGGAAATGGTGCCAGTAACGTCACGGCCGGGGCGCCGGTACGCACGATCGGTTGCCGCCCGTAGGGGGGACCCGCGGCCCTCCCGGGTTGCATGCGCTCCGGGCGGGGACGAGCGTGGGGCGTTGAGGGAGCGGGCGTGCCGCGGGTTGCTGGAGGCGCTGCGGGGGATGGGACCGGTGGTGAGGGACCTCCGCTGCGGGGGCGGGGAGATTCTCTACCGGAGCGGTGAGGAAGACGGCGCGCTTTACGTCCTGCTCGAGGGCGTGGTGAGGCTGTTCGGGTACTACGTTGGGCACGCCGGTGTCAAGGAGGCGACCCTGAGGCTGCTCGGGCCGTGGGAACCTTTCGGGTACCCGGCTTTCATGGGGAGGCTTCCCCGCGCTGCCTCCGCGGAGGCGGTGACCGACTGCGCGGTGGTGAAGGTTCCCAGCGTGTTCTTGAGGAGGGTTCTCGACCGGCCGGAGGCGGCGCTTGGTCTGGCGACGCTCCTGGAGCCCGAGCTGACCGAGCGGGAGGAGCTGGTGGAGTGCCTCTTGCCGCGCAGGACGGAGGTCAGGCTGGCGAAGCTGCTGCCGATCCTGGCCCGGAAGTTCGGGGACGACTTCGAGGGCGGGGTGCCAAAGATTGGGATCCGGCTCACCCACCAAGACCTGGCGGCGATGGTCGCCTCGACGCGCGAGTCGGTGACCGCCGCCTTAAACGGGCTGCGAAGCAGCGGGATCGTGGAAGTCGAAGCAGGGCGCATCGTCCTCCGGGATCCCGGGGCCATGGCCGAGATCGCGCGCCGATGATCTTCGGAGGTGCCAGCGCGCCGCCAGTCGTGTATTTTTTGGGACGGATCCAAACGAGCACGGTGGTGAGTCGCCGATGGAAGAGCAAGTAGCGTGAGGCTGGAGCTCTCGAGCGAGGGGCGCTACGCCCTGCGGACGCTCGTCTTCCTGTCCGGAGTCGACGGCCGGGTCACGGCCGACATGATCTCCGCCGAGACGGGCGTCCCGCGGCGGCTACTGGCGCGGGTCATGGCCAAACTCGCGCGGGCCGGCCTCGTCGAAACCCAGGAGGGGCGCGGGGGCGGAGTGCGCCTGGCGCGCCCGCCCGAAGGGATAACGCTCCGGGACACCGTGGAGGCGGCCGAAGGACCGTTTGAGGTCACCCGCTGCATCATGGAGCAGCGCCCCTGCGGAGAAGGCAGGCCCTGCGCGCTGCACGAGGCCTGGGAAGAGGGGCAGGAGGCCATCCTGGGCTACCTGGAGTCGCAGAACCTCTCAGAGTTCGTCTCCGAGACCGCCTCCCTCGCCTCACCAGACAACCGAAGCCAGCGAAACCCGGCCCAATCTCAACGCCGCGGAACCTAGCTCCCGCGGCGAGGAAACACCATTGCCGCGCCGACCGCGACCCGGAGCTCGGCCTCTGCTACCGCCCGCGCAATCCTTTTCACCGCAAGACCTCCGCGCGGAGTGCCGGCCGCAGAGAACGGGATATACTGTTACTAAAATAGTACTAGTAAACCCTAAGAGCAGCGATGGCTGGAGGTGCTTACCTTGGGTGCGATCGTCCACACGCTACACGTCGTTCTGGCCGGGGTGTGGCTCGGGGGGCTGGTGTTCACCACGGCGGTGGTCTCGCCGGCCCTCAAAACGCTGAGGTGGGGCGAGCCCGAGCGGATCGGGGTGCGGTCGGCCATCGGGAGGCAATACGCCCGGGTGGGGACCGTTAATCTCGTGTTGCTCTCGGTCTTCGCCGTCCTGGACGGCACCCTCGGTGGGTTCGGGCCGATCCTGTATGCCGAGTACGCCCTTCTGGGGGTGCTCTTCGTGCTCGTGGCGGCACACGGGGCCTACTTCGGGCGGAGGCTCAAGGAGTTGGCCGAGTCGGAGAGGGGGGCCGCAAGCGCCGGCGAGGCGGAGGCCTTCGCCGAGAAGCGGCGTGCGGTGGGGAGGCTCTCTTGGTGGGTCTCCGTACTCGGGCTCTCGGTCAGCTCGGCGGTCGCGATCCTCGCCGCAGGCATGTAGGGGGAGGTGGAGGCATGCTCATAGGGGATCTCGATGTAACTTGATCTGCGTGTTGGGCAGCTCCTCCGGCTGACTCTGGCCCGATTGGCTGCGGTAGTTTGCCGCTTCGGCCCGATTTGGCCAGGCGGCTGTTTGTCCAGGAAAACAAACGTAGCAGAGAATCTTTGATCTCTGGTACATAGTTTTCGGGCTCACCTCACGAATACCATTACTGCTGCAGGGGTGTTAACGCCAAGTAGGTTCCGGCAAAGGGGAAAGGAAAATGCAAGTAACCAACGCACCCACAAACTACAGCGAGCGTCTCTACAACGTGGGCGGCGGTAGCGCGGCATGGGGGAGGGCCGCCTGCGCCGGAAAGGAGTGAACATTGTCTGGCTTTACGGATAACAGCTGTGCTGCCCCTCCGGCGAAAGAGGTGCATTCGGTAGCTCGTGCGCTGGCCGTCGTAGAGTCGCTGACTCGCTCCGACCACGAGCTGGGCGTTAGCGAGATCGCCAACGTCACGGGGCTCGCGGTCGGGACGGTTCACCGACTCTTGTCGACTTTGGTCTACCATGGCTACGTCCGCCAGAACGCCGCAACTCGTCGGTACGGGCTGGGGGTAAAGCTCTTGAGCGTGGCCGCCGCTGCCCACGAGCGCATCGGCGCCATCTCCCGCCCGTTTCTTACTCGGCTGATGCAGACAAGCCAGGAGACGGCCAATCTGGCCGTTTTGGAGAGTAACTCGACCCTGTACGTCGAACAGGTACCTCCTCCTCGCATGCTGAGGATCTTCACCGAGCCGGGTAACCGCGTCCCCCTGCACGCCGCCGGAACGGGAAAGGTGCTCCTTGCCTACCAACAGCTTGGCGTCATAGAATCCATTATCGATGAGACTGGGCTTGCCCATGTCACCCCAAATACCATAACTGACCGTTCTGCGCTGCTGGAGAGGCTGGAGCAGGTCCGGCGCCAGGGCTACGCCGTAGATCTGGAAGAGCAGGAAGAGGGCGTCTGCTGCGTGGCCGCGCCCGTCTTCACCCCCGACGGGCAGATATTGGCCGCCGTGAGCGTCTCTGGGCCCGCAAGCCGTCTGAACTCGGGCCGCCTGAACGAACTCGTGCCCTGCATAAGAAGCGTCGTCGGTGCACTTGGTAAGGCTCTCAACTGCGTCTGATACTCCAGAAGCCTAACAAATCTCGTCGACACGGCAGCGCATCTTCTCTGCCAGACTCCGTAAGCAACGTCCAGCCTCCTTCGGCTCTACATTCCTTCTGTGGAGTCGGTCGCACCAACTCCGGACGGGAAAAACTCTTACCTAGGCCTGTCCCAGCGTTCTCTCTGAGAGACGCTGCAGTAGCGTGGTTTTGATGTCCGATCAAAGGCCGGTGGGGCCCCACCATAGAGTGATTCACACTTCTTTTTCCACCCGGTGAAACACCGTCTTCACAAGTGCAACAGCCGGCACTATGCTGAAAGTATGATGCCAGGAGTGGGGTAATGGCACGGGGACAAATGGAGGAAGCGGCAGCACATTAATAGATTGAAGGCTGGAGAGTAGAGGATATGAGATTCAGCGCGAACGTTTCGATTCTCTTTAGAGAGGTTCCATTCCTCGAGCGGTTCAGGAAGGCGGAGGAGGCCGGGTTTTCGGCGGTCGAGTTCTGGTGGCCTGGGGGCGAGGACCTCGACGAGGTCGAGCGCGCGATAAAGGAGGCCGACCTAACGGTCGCGCTCTTCAACTTCTACGCCGGGGACATGTCTGCGGGGGACCGGGGCTTGGTCAGCGATCCCGAGCGGCAGGATCAGTTCCGGGATAACGTGCCGGTGGCGCTGGAGTTGGCGGGGAGGCTGGGTTGCGAAAAGCTCAACGCGCTGGTGGGTCACGAGGGTCCCGGCATGAGCCGGGAGGAGCGGTTGAACCTCGCCCGGGAGAACGTGGCCTGGGCGGCGGACCAGGCGGCACAGCGTGGGGTCGAGGTGATGGTCGAAGCCGTCAACACCTTCGAGAACGGGCCTTATCTCCTGTACACCACCGAAGACGCTGTGGAGTTCGTCGAGAGCGTCGGCCGCGAGAACGTCAAGATACAGCACGACTTCTACCACATGCAGCGGATGGAGGGGAACCTGGTAGCGAACCTGCGGGAGCACGCGGGCAGCATCGGGCACGTGCAGGTGGCGGACTCTCCGGGCCGCGGGGAGCCGGGGACGGGGGAGATCCACTACCCCTTCGTCTTCGGCGCGCTCCCGGAGGTCGGCTACGACGGGTACGTAGGCCTGGAATACAACCCAACCACGCAGCGTACCGAGGACAGCTTCGCTTGGATCCCCAAGGAGCTGCGCGGCGGCGACGTGAGCGTCCGAGACCTCAAGCTCTAGGAGGAGGCTCAAGAAGATGGCCGAGAAGGTAGGTTTCGTAGGACTCGGGATCATGGGCAAGCCCATGGCCCGCAACCTCATGGAGGCCGGCTACGACCTCACGGTCCACAACCGCAGCCGGGGACCGGTGGACGAGCTCGCCTCAGAAGGGGCAGGGGGCGCACA
The DNA here is from genome assembly GCA_016781705.1 of Rubrobacter sp. Lineage (GTDB taxonomy): Bacteria > Actinomycetota > Rubrobacteria > Rubrobacterales > Rubrobacteraceae > Rubrobacter_F. The sequence goes on along the minus strand of JADDPV010000098.1, from coordinate 5,630 downwards.
GAGCCCGCGGGAGGTAGCCGAGAACAGCGACGTCGTCATCACCATGCTCCCCGACTCGCCGCAGGTGCGTCAGGTCGTGACTGGAGCAGACGGCGTGCTGGAGGGCATCAAGGAGGGCTCGCTCGTAATAGACATGAGTACCATCTCCCCCGTCGTCACCGAGGAGGTGGCGCAGGCGGTGAAGGAGAAGGGCGCGAGCATGCTCGATGCGCCCGTCTCCGGCGGGGACGTAGGAGCCATCGAGGGGACGCTCTCGATCATGGTCGGCGGCGACGAGGGAGACTTCGAGAGGGCCAGACCCCTCTTCGAGGCGATGGGCAAGACCGTAAACCACGTGGGGCCCGTGGGGGCGGGGCAGGTCACCAAGGCTGCCAACCAGATCGTGGTGGCGCTCACCATCGAGGCCGTGAGTGAGGCGCTGGTTCTGGGCTCCAGAGGCGGCGTGGCCCCCGAGAAGATCCTGGACGTCCTCGGCGGGGGGCTCGCCGGCAACAAGGTGATGGAGGTAAAGCGGGAGAAGTTCCTCTCCCACAAGTTCGACCCGGGGTTCCGCTCCGAGCTGCACCACAAGGACCTGGGGATAGCGCTCGCGGCGGGCAGGGAGTACGGGGTGGTCTTGCCCGTGACGGCGATCGTGGACCAGATGTTGCTAACGATGAGGAGAAAGGGCTGGGGCGGCGAGGACCACTCGGCCCTGCTCCGGATCATCGAGGACCTCTCCCAGCACGAGATAGGTTGATCGAGAAATAGCCGAGGAAAGGAGAGACGGTATGCCCAGGATGCAGGTTATGGACGCGGTGGTGAAGGTGATGGAGGACGAGGGCGTCGAGGTAGCCTTCGGGGTGCCGGGGGCGGCGATCCTGCCGCTGTACAAGGCCCTGAGCAAGTCCTCTCAGATAAGGCACTACTCCGTCAGGCACGAGGAGGGCGGGACGCACGCCGCAGACGGTTACACGCGGGCGACAGGGAAGATCGGGATCAACATCGGCACCTCGGGACCGGCCGGGACGAACATGATCACCGGTCTCTACACCTGCATGGCGGACTCCATCCCGCAGATCTGCATCACGGGGCAGGCCCCCACCAATGTGCTGCATAAGGAGGCCTTCCAGGCGGTGGACATCGTGGAGATAGCCAAGCCGGTAACCAAGTGGGCCGTGCAGGTCAAGGAGCCCGCGCAGCTCGTGTGGACCTTCAGGGAGGCCTTCCGCGTCGCCCGGGAGGGACGACCCGGACCCGTCCTCATAGACCTCCCGCTCGACGTGACGAAGTCGGATCTGGAGGTAGACTTCGACCCGGAGCGCGGCGGCCCGCTGCACTTCGAGAAGCCGGAGCCGAGGCCGAACGCCATCCGGCAGGCCGTCGAGATGATCCTGGAGGCCGAGAGGCCCATCCTGATGCCAGGCGGTGGGGTCATCATAGCCGAGGCCGCCGAAGAGCTGATGGAGCTGGCCGAGTACCTGCAGGTCCCGGTGAGCCCGACCTACATGGGCAAGGGGGCGATCAACGAGGACCACGAGCTCTACGCTGGCATCGTGGGCTTGCAGACCCAGCAGCGCTACGCCAACCAGCTCTTCCTGGAGAGCGATCTGGTGGTGGGTATCGGCAATCGCTGGGCCGAGCGGCACACCGGCGATCTGGAGACCTACCGCGGCGACAGGAAGTTCGTCCACATAGACATAGACCCGCGCCAGATAGGCCGCGTCTTCCCCCCCGACCTCGCCGTCGTCTCCGACGCCAAGCTGGCGCTCGAAGCGATGCTCCAGACCGCGCGCGACATGACGCCACAGCGGGAGCCCGGTGCGTGGGTGGAGCGGGTGGGCGAGCTCCGCTCGACGCTCCTCAGGAAGACGGACTTCGACGACTCGCCCGTCAAGCCCCAAAGGGCCTACCAGGAGATGAACGAGTTCTTCGACGAGGATGCCATCATGGTCACGGCCATAGGGCTCTACCAGATCTTCGGCGGCCAGTTCCAGAAGACCTACAAGCCGCGCCACTACCTCTGCTGTGGGCAGGCTGGACCTCTAGGCTGGGAGGTGCCCGCGTGCATCGGCGTCAAGCTCGGGCGCCCGGACAACCTCGTCGTCGGGATCGTCGGCGACTACTCCTTCCAGTTCCTCATGGAGGAGGTGGCGGTGGCGGTCCAGTACAAGGTGCCCTACGTGCTCGTCATGCTCAACAACGCCTACATGGGCCTCATAAGGCAGGGCGAACTCAACTACGACATGAACTTCGCGGTGGACATCGCCTACGAGGGCCCCAACAGCGAGTACGGCATAGACAACGTGATGGTCATGGAAGCGATGGGCGCTCTGGGCCGCCGGGTGTGGCGGCCCGAGGAGATCCAGGACGCCCTCGCTTGGGCGGTCCAGGCCAGCGAGGAGCAACGCGTTCCGGCGCTCGTGGAGATCATGTGCGAGCGGGAGACCAACGCCGCGATGGGTCTCTCCATAGACAAGATCAACGAGTACGAGCCCATCCTCGACGGGAGCCAGGAGCTGGCCGGGCAGATCGTCGGTGGCGTCCCCGAGAGGGACTAGAGCGATGTAGTGATCTTATGGAAGAAGACCTGAGACAAATTCTCGACGCCGGACTGGCGGTCGCCGACCCGAAGGCCGCCGTCCTGCGATCGTTGGAGCTGGAAGGCGACCGCATCCTGGCCGGGGGCGAAAGCTTCGAGCCGGAAAGGATATTCGTCCTCTCCGCTGGCAAGGCCGCCTGTGCGATGGCTCGGGCGGCGGAGGAGTTGCTGGGAGATCGCATCTTTGGTGGTCTCGTCGTGACCAAAGAGGGGCACGAGGCCCCCCTCCGGTTCCTGGAGACCATCGTTGCCTCCCACCCCGAGCCCGACGAACGCGGTGTCGAGGCCGCGCGCAGGACCACGGAGCTGGTCGAATCGCTGGACGAGGGGGACCTTCTTATCGCGCTCGTCAGCGGCGGGGCGTCCGCGCTCTTGGCGGACTCCGCACCACCCATTAGTCTTGCCGCCCTCAAGAAGGTCACCGGAGCACTGCTTCGCAGCGGGGCTTCGATAGACGAGATCAACGCCGTCAGGAAGCACGTCTCCACGCTCAAGGGTGGCGGCCTCGTCCGCCGGGCCGCCCCCGCGGACACCCTCGCCCTGCTCCTCTCCGACGTGGTGGGCGACGACGTATCTTCCATCGCCAGCGGCCTCACCGCACCGGACCCGACCACGCTCGATGGGGTTCGAAAGATCGTGGAGCGTTACGCTCTGGAGCTGCCGGGGAGCGTGCAAGAGCATCTGAGAGGCGATCCCGAGACTCCCAAACCGGGAGACCCGGTCTTCGAAAAGGTCTCCAACATCCTGGTGGGCGGCAACCGTCCGACGGCGGAGGAGGCGGCACGGAAGGCTCGGGAGCTCGGCTACGCGCCGCTCCTGCTCACCACCCACGTAACCGGCGATGCCCGGTGTGTAGCGGGGATGTACGCGGCGATCGTGAAGGAAGTATTGGACAGTGGGAATCCTGTCGCTCCGCCGTGTGCCCTGATCAGCGGCGGCGAGGCGACGGTCGTGGTGCGCGGGGACGGCATGGGAGGTCCTAGCCAGGAGTTCGCCTTCGCCCTGGCCCTGGAGCTCGAAGGCATCGGGGGCTGGGCCGCTCTCGCGGCAGACACCGACGGCGGTGATGGTCCCACCGACGCCGCAGGTGGCCTGGTGGACGGCAAGACGGCGCAAAAGGTTCGGAACGGCGGCACCGACCCTGCCGAAGCGCTCGCGAACAACGACGCGTATCCCGCACTCGAAGGGGCCGGTGCGCTGCTCTTCACCGGGCCGACCGGCACCAACGTGAACGACCTGCGCGTGGCGCTGGTCGCCGGAGGCGCAGATGGGTAAGGAGCGGCCATCGTCTATCCGCGCTCTACCGTGGGCAAGAGAACGCGTCGCAAGTCGGCATCGGGACGTTCGTGCACAGTGCGTTCGAGCGCGCACGGAAGGGAGGTGTAGTTCGTGAAGCTGATCTCTCTGTCGGGCGTGCTCCCGCTCCTGGGTCTCTTCGCCGGCATCTTCTTCGCCAACAGCGTCGAGCCCCCAGGTGCTCGGGATGCCGTTCGAGCAAGCAGTAAGCAAGGCAGGTTCGGCGTACGTAGAAGCCAGGAGGGATTGGGATGAAAGACTCGGCGACGACCGTCATGGGGCGGTGCGACCTCCTCGCCAACATCAGCGAGGAGCCCCGGGCTCATCGGCCGCCCCTACGGCTCCCAGGCGATGAACGAGGCGAACAACATCGTCTCCGGCTGGATGCGTATGGCCGGGATGAGCACGAGGCGCGGCGAGATCGGCAACCTCATCGGCCGCTACGAGGGGATCGGGGAGGGGACCCTTGGAGGCAAGACCCTCGTCCTCAGCTCCCACCTCGACACCGTGCGCGACGCCGGCAAGTACGACGGCATCTTGGGCGTCATGGTGGCCCTCGCCTGCGTCCAGCAACTGCACAACCGCGGCGAACGGCCGCCCTTCTCCATCGAGGTCGTCGCCTTCGCCGACGAGGAGGGGCTGCGCTTCGGGACTACCTTCCTGGGCAGCTCCGCGTACGCGGGGGCCTTCGACAGAAAGCGCCTGGATCTGCAGGACCGCGACGGCGTGACCCTATTTGAGGCGGTACGCGCCTTCGGCGGAGACCCGTTTGCCCTCGAGGTTAGCGGTCGCGACCCGACGGACCTCGTCGGCTACTGCGAAGTCCACATAGAACAGGGCCCGGTGCTCGAGGACGTCGGCCTGCCCGTCGGCGTGGTCACGGCCATCAACGGCCAGAGCCGCATCAGGGTCGGCTTTAGGGGAAAGCCGGCCACGCCGGGACGGTGCCGATGGAGGTGAGGCGTGACGCGCTGTGCGCCGCCGCCGAGTTCGTGCTGGAGGCCCAAAACTGCGCGAAGGTAGAGCCGGGGGCGGTCGCGACCGTCGGCGAGATTACCGCCCTCCCGGGGGCGATCAACGTCATCCCCGGCGAGTCCCGTCTCTCGCTGGATCTCCGCCACCCGGACGACGCGGTGCGCGAGCGCCTGCGCGACCGTCTCGAACGGAGGGCGGGAGAGATAGCCGCCAAGCAGGGCTGCGAGCACGAGTGGCAGCTGCGCCAGGAGACCCCGGCCGTGCCCGCCGACCCGGGGCTCAGCGACCTGCTCGGGAAGGCTGTTGCGGACGCGGGCATAGAGGTGCACCGGCTGCCTAGCGGCGCCGGCCACGACGCAGCGCAGATGGCGGCGCTCACCCGGATAGCCATGCTCTTCGTGCGCTGCAAGGAGGGCATAAGCCACAATCCGGCGGAGTCGGTAAAGAAGGAGGACGTGGCCGTCGCGATAGAGGTCATGAATCGTTTTCTGCGGCTCATGGCGGAGTCCGAGCTGGCCGGAGAGAGGAGGGACACTGGTAGAGCGACCCCAGCCTGAAGATCGTATAGGAGGAACCTCGCGGGCGGCACAGCAGGACGGCACACGGGGCAAGGGCTCCACCCGCGAGAAGACCGAGGAGATACCCGAAACCCCGGTCGCTACGGAGGACCTCTGAGGTACAGCGGCGACGACAAAAGGCGTTATGTCGCCGACCGCAAAGCAGCTTGGAGCGTCTTAGAGAGGGTAACGCTATGGGTATGAGAGACTACGCCGTGATC
>JADDPV010000070.1 GCA_016781705.1 Rubrobacter sp. | reverse complement strand
GGAGAGGAAGGGGCGCTGGCACGAGCCGGGCGGTTCGGTGCGATCATCGGGGGGCAGCCGCACGGCGACCTTTACTGGCAGATGACCGGACGGGGTCTCGAGATGGTGCAAGCGTAGGGCTACGCCGGGTGCGTCACCGCCCGGAGGTTCTTGCGCTCGAGCCGACGGCCGCACGCGGGGCAGCGCGTGAGCCGCTGCGCGTAGGTCTCGCTCCAATCCTGCTGGTCGAAGAACGCCCACCCGTGCTTTTCTTCGACCCGCCAGGACTCCCCCCAAATCTCGCGCTCGTGCTCGCACGAACACCGTAGCAGCGCGGCCACCGGCCCTCCTCCCTCTCCTCCTCGTTCTCCGTTTCGTCCGATAGTCACGTTGTGTGCCGCTACTCGCACGCACGCCACCGGTTGGTGCGCCAGCGGCTAACCGTGCGCGCACCCCGCGGAAGGGGCCCTCCCGCGTACGGGATCCAGGCATAGCGCCCGTTCGCCAACCGCACGACGGCCGGGCCGTACGCCCAGGCCGCCGCCTTCTTCGCCCCCGCCTCGGTCGCGTAGGTCTTGGTTAGCATCTGTGTGCTCCTTTCCTTGGCCGCCCCCTGGTGGGTCCGGCTCCTAGCCTTCGCGAAGCAGCATCGCGAGGCCGCGCTCGGTGATGAGGTACTGCGCGTTCCCCAAGTGGTAGCGCGCGCTCTCGTCCCGCTCGATGGCCCCCTCGTCCTCCTCCAGCACCTCGATGGCCGCGCCGTAGCGGCGGCCGCCCGGCCCGATGCCGAGGCGTTGCGCCGCCGGCTCGAGGGGCAGGTGGGTCCCTGGCGTGAACGTCTTTGCGCCGTGGCGTTCGACGTGCACCTCTCGCGCGGTCCGGAGCAGCGCCCGGGCGTCTTCGGTCGTACGAACCATCACGTTAGGCCTCCTAGGGCAGGGGAGAGCGAGGCTAGCCGACCCTCGAGGGGTCGTCCCATTTTCTGTGCCACGTCGCGCGTTCCTGCGCGTGTCGGCGCAGCCGCTCGTCCAGCGCGCCGGCCCAACCGTTCATCTCGCGCAGGCGTTCTTCCATGTTGCGCGAGGCCCGGCCCATCAGCCGCGAGCGGTCCCGCCATCCGATCCGCTCTGCCCGCCGCTCTGCCGCCCTACCACGATCTCGATCCGACACGCGCGCTACTACCCACTTTCTCGTTCGGGAGGGGTCGGGGTGCTATCCCGGGTCTGGGAGGAGGGCAGGTGGCTGTCCTACGCTTTCACGCGACGCTTTGTCGCACGATGGTTACATTATACCCTATATGCGACACTCTCGCATCCGGCTACCGAGAGACCCGCGCTCTTGGGGGGCAGCCCGGGCCGCGCGAGATCGTGGGTACGGGCTGCCGGGAAAATACCCGCTCCCGGCATCTCGGTGAAGACGCCGGGAGTGCCGTCCGAAGCGGCGATCCGCTCTCTAGCTGCTTGGGCCCTCGCTACCGGAGCTTTCACCGCTCGGGCGCTGTATCTGGATGCGTTTGGGCTCCCGTGCTACGGCAGCACCCAGTACGGTCACTTCCAAGACGCCGTCCTCGTAGCGGGCGCTTATCTTGCTCTCGTCGATGCCCTCAGGCAATGCTACGCTGCGCCTAAACGAGCCGTAACGACTTTACCTCGGCGCAACCGCCGCCGCAGCCTCCTCCTGCCGCGTGCACCCGAAGTGGTCCTTGACCTTCTCCAGGCCGAGTCTCGCTCGCCCCTTGACCGTCCCCAGCGGGACGCCGAGGAGCTCGGAAGTCTCCGACTGGGTGTACTCGGACAGGTAGGCGAGTCGCAGGACCTTGAGCTGCTCGGGCGGGAGGGCCTTGAGTGCCTCGAGCAGCCGCTCGCGCACGGCGCCGCGCCAGACATCGGCGAAGGCCTCGCACGGCTGCGACGTCTCCCCCGTCGCACCGGCCCGCTCTCGCGCTCTGCGGTATTTGGCGGCCGAACGGAGGCCGTCTACGCCGGCGTTGCGCACCCCGGAGAGCAGCCAGGTCCGTACACTGCCGCGCTCGGCCCGGTAGGTGCCCGCCGAGCGCCACACGCCGAGGAAGGTGGCCTGCACGATGTCCTCGGCGTCCTGCCCCCCGCCCGCAGGCGAAAGGCGGCGGGCCAGGGAGAGGGCGGCGCGGGCGTGGCGGTCGTACAGCGCCGCGAAGGCCCGGGCGTCGCCCCCCGCGACGAGCGCGACCAGATCCTCGTCCGCCATCAGCGGGTAGCTTCGCTGTCCTTTGCGGTACACACGCGGCATGTTCCCTGCGCGCAGGTCGGCGGAAACGTATGCGGAAGGCAGTGGCCGAAAATTGGCCCGGAAGGCGCAGCCGGACTGCACCCTTCTATGCATTCTCGGCACGGCACGGTTGACGCCGGCGGCGGGCGGTAGGCCCCCGGTCGCGCTAGACGCTTGATCCAAGTACTCCTGACACCACTCTGACACCACCGCGAACGCAATACGGTGCAACACGGGGCGAGCCAGAGAAAAGAAAGCGGCTTAGAAATGCGGGATTTGCAAGCTCGTGCAAACCCCTGCAACGCCTGATGCATCACTCGTAATGAGAGCAGGTCAGCGGTTCGAGTCCGCTCGTCGGCTCTCCCTTCTTGTCGGAATTTGCAGGATAAACTTTGGGAAACACTGGGGAACCAAGCCCTCAACAGGCCGTCGCGATGCCAACCCGTGATAGGCTTCGGTGCCGAGTGGGGCAAGCTTCATTAGGGGGATCGCATGGGATCCCAGGACAGGAATGCGATAGGCTACGACCACGGCTACGACGCCGAGGTTTTCTACCTGGGGCTGGCCCTCGACGAGGGGTACGTCGAGGGGTTCGTGGAAGGGTGCCTCTGGAGAGGATCGGCGAGGACGACCCGCAGGGGGAGACGCTGCTTCGGGGCGAGTGGGAGGAGGGGACAGGGAACTGGCGCTCGAGCTCCTCAAGGCGGGGTACGAGGTCCTGCCGGGCAGGCCCTAACGTTTGGGCGACCGGGTTCTACCTGGAGAGGGCGTTCTGGACCTGCCCGAGATCATCTCGGTCCTCGAACGAAACGGCTACGAGGGCTATTTCTCTTTCGAGACGTTCAACGCGGGGCTGTGGCAACTTCCGAACAACGAGGCACACGAGGATGCTTTTCTCGAGCAGGCAATGGCCGTAGATGAGATATTCTCCTGGGCGCGGACGTGTCGACGGGAGGAGGACTTCGGAAGCTGAAGACGGAATGGACGATCACGGCGACATGATACTGTTGGGTGTGGACATCGGCACGACTCACGTGAAAGCGTGCGCTTACGGCGAAGACGGCAGCTTCCTCGGTTCTTCCCGCCTTAGCACACCTACGAGACGGCTCCAGGGCGGTGGAGCCGAGTACGACGCCCGCGCGGTAGAGCACGCCGCCTTCGAGGTTATCCGGCAGGTGGCGGAGCGGTTCGGGCCGCCGCGGGCCATCGGGATAGCTAGCATGGCCGAGTCCGGTTTCCTGGTCGACGGCTCGGGAGAGCCGCTCGCCCCCGCGATCGCCTGGTTCGACGGGCGCACTGCGCTTCAGGCCGTACGCTGGAAGAAGCGCCTGGACCCTTTGGAGCTCTTCTCCCGTACCGGGCTTCACCTGGCGCCACGGTGCACGGCTTGCAAACTCGAGTGGCACCGGGAGAACACGCCGGAGATCTGGTCGAAGGCGGGTGCCTGGCTCGGCATGGCCGAGTACCTGGTCTTTCGCATGACCGGAGAGAAGAGCACGGACCCGTCGCTGGCCAGCCGCACCATGCTGTTCGGTATCCGGCGTGGGGAGTGGGACGAGAAGCTGTGCGCCCTCGCAAGAGTCCCGCCGGAGCTCTTGCCTTCGGTCTACGAAGCCGGCGCCGGTCCCGGCAGGCTCCTGCCGTCCGTGGCGGCCGGTATGCCGGTCCCACCGGATATCCCGGTCGTGGTGTGCGGCCATGACCACGTGTGCGGGGCCTTCGGTGCCGGGGTGGTCGAGCCCGGGGAGGTGGCGGACTCGATGGGCACGGCCGAGGGAGCCCTGATCACGCTTCGCGAGCCGATTCTGGACGATACCGTCTATGACCTGGGCCTCTCAGTGGGGCGCCACGTGCTGCCGGAGAGCTTCTATCTGGGCGCCGGACTCCCGGAGGCCGGTGGCGCCGTGGGCTGGCTGCTGCGGCTCTTGGAGGGAAGCGAAGAGGATCTCGCCCGCTGGACCGATGAAGCCGCCACGCTCGCTCCAGGGCAAGGGGGCGTTTTCCTGCCACTCGTGCGCGGCCAGGACCACGGGGTAACGTTCTACGCGCTCGGCCAGGAGAGTCGTCCCGCGCACCTCCTGCGGGCCATGCTCGAAGGGCTGACCCTGGAGATAGACGCCGCCCTCAAACGCGCCGCGCGGGCTGTGGGAGTCGAGCTATCGAGCCTCACGGTGTTGGGAGGCGGCGCGAGAAACGCGCTGTGGCGGCAACTGAAGGCCGACGCGTCGGGGAAACCCGTGCGCGTCGTCTCCGAACCGGAGTGCGTAGCCCGGGGCGCGGCCATGCTGGCCGGGATCGGTGCGGGCGTCTTCGAAGACCACGACTCCGTACTCGGCCCGGAGTACGAACCGTACACGCATAGCCCAGCAGGCGATCAAGCAGCCTACGAACGGCTGTACTCCGAGGTGCTCCGGCCACTGCGCGAGAGGCTCGGAAGCTTGCGCCTCGAGCAGCAGGACGCAGGACGGGCTGAGGACGCAGTATGAGGCTTCCCGGATCGGGCTAAGCGTTCCGGCGATGAGCCGTGCCGACTGCCACACAGGCGTTATCCAGGAGGAGGAGATATGCCGCTGGTACGTATCGGCGTCGTAGGGGAAGGAAGCCCTTTTCGGGAGTGCCGGAGCCTTAAGTCCCGACACCTCTTGACCCTAGTTTGACCCTAACCCGGACGCAATACCCTGCAATAGTGGGCAACACAGGGAACAGAAAACCCTTTGTCTATGCGGGATTTGCAGGCCCCTGCAACCCTCAGCAACCAATGACCGCGCACTCGTAATGAGCAGGTCAGCGGTTCGAGTCCGCTCGTCGGCTC
>JADDPV010000041.1 GCA_016781705.1 Rubrobacter sp. | reverse complement strand
GGTGGGGGACCTCTCCAAGAGCAACCTGGTGGCGGCGAGCCTCTTCGCCGATGGGGCCGCCGCCGTCCTGCTCGGCGCGGGGGAGGGGCCGGAGATCCTGGGGAGCCACAGCACGACCTGGCCGGGCACCGAAGACGTCATGGGTTGGGACCTGATAGAGAGCGGCCTGAAGGTCCGCTTCGCAAAGAGCGTGCCCCAGATAGTGAGGACGCGGACGCGGGCGACGGTGGAGGAGGCCTGCGAGAGGCACGGGATCGTCCCCGAAGACCTCCGGCACCTGGTCGTCCACCCCGGCGGGGCGAAGGTGATCGAGGCCTACGAGGAGGCCCTCGGGCTGCAGCCGGGCAGCCTCGACCTTTCCCGCGAGATACTGAGGAACTACGGCAACATGTCCAGCGTCTCGGTCCTCTTCGTCCTGGAGCGGTTCCTCGAAAACTACCCGGCCAGGAGCGGGGAGTACGGGTCCATCTCGGCTTTGGGGCCGGGCTTCTCCGCCGAGCACGTCCTTTTCCGGTGCTAGCTCTTTTGATCGCATTCGTCGCCCTCATAGCCCTCCAGCGGGTTTTGGAGCTGCGTCTTTCCCGCCGCCACGAGCGTGCCCTGAAAGCCAGGGGTGCTTACGAGCGTGGAGCGGTCCACTACCCGGCCATCGTGGGGCTGCACGCAGCATGGCTGGCTTCCGTGCTCGTCGAGGGCTGGTTACGGGGGGCGGAGCTATCTCCCTGGTGGCCGCTCTGGGGAACACTATTTCTGGTCGGGCAAGCGCTCCGCTATCGGGCCATCCTGAGCCTCGGCGAGCGCTGGACCACGCGCGTCATGATCCTGCCCGGTGCGCCCCTCGTTGAGAGGGGGCCATACAAGTACGTCCGGCACCCCAACTACTTGGCCGTCGCCCTCGAATTGCTCTCCGCCCCGCTGGTATTCGGGGCCTGGGTTACGGCCTTTTTGTTTACCCTGCTGAACGCGGGAGCGTTAGCGGTCCGTATCCGGACGGAAGAACGAGCGCTCCGGGAGGCAACGGAATGCTAAAAGGCGCCGAGTCGGAGCCCGGAACCGATCCAGCTTCGGGGAAGCCTTTATCCTTCCCGAGAGGCGTTATCGTGCCGGGACGCAGTGAACAAAAGACGCGATTCGCGCCCTCTTGGCAAACCGACTGTTGCATAGTCGGCGGAGGACCGGCCGGGACCGTTCTGGGCCTCCTCCTGGCGCGCGAGGGCGTCTCCGTGACGCTGCTCGAGGCGCACAAGGACTTCGAGCGCGAATTCCGCGGCAACACCATCAACCCCTCGGTCATGGAGGTGATGGAGGAGCTCGGTCTGGTGGACCGCTTGCTCGGGCTCCGCCACGCCAAGATTCACCGGTTCACCGCCCAGGCCGCCGATGGTTCCGTCACGTTCGCCGACTTCCGTCGCTTGAAGACCGGCTACCCGTACATACTGATGCTCCCGCAGGCGCGCTTCCTCGAACTCATCACCGCCGAGGCGCGGAAGTATCCCAACTTCCGCCTCGTGATGGGCGCGCGGGTGAAGGGGTTGATCGAGGAGAACGGGTCGATACGGGGCGTCCGCTACCGGGGACCGGACGGCCCGCGTGAAGTACGCGCGCGGCTCACGGTCGGCGCCGACGGCCGCTTCTCGCAGCTCCGGCGCTTGGCCGGCCTGGAGGCGGTGGAGGCCTCCCCGCCGATGGACGTCTTCTGGTTCAACCTGCCCCGTAAGCCTGACGACCCGGAGGACGCCGGCGCGGTCTTTCGCTTCGGCCCCGGCAGCCTGCTCGTTTTGATGGACCACTCCGAGTACTGGCAGGTCGGCTACATCATAAGGAAGGGCGGCTACGAGCGGCTTCGGGACGCCGGCCTGCCGGCCCTGCGCCACTCCGTCGCCGAGCTGGCGCCGGAGCTCGCCGATCGAGTCGGGCATCTTAAGGAGTGGAAGCAAGGCTCGCTGCTCTCGGTCGGGTCGGATCGCCTCCGCCGCTGGTACCGACCCGGGTTGCTCCTGATAGGCGACGCGGCCCACGTAGCGTCGCCGGTCGGCGGGGTTGGCATCAACCTCGCGGTCCAGGACGCCGTCGTGGCGGCCAACGTGCTCGGCGGTCCGCTCAAATCCGGGAGGCTAAGGGCCCGGCACCTGGCGGCGGTGCAGCGCCGGCGCGAGTGGCCGACGCGCCTGGTTCAGGGAGCACAGACCGTGGCACAACGGTGGGTCGTCTCCGGCACGCTCGACGCAAGCGAGACCTTCAGGTTGCCGGTCCTCCTGCGGCTCCTGCTGCGCACACCTTTCTTGCGCGACCTCTTCGCCCGCTTGATCGCCTTCGGCGCCTGGCCGGTTCACGCGAGAACCGAAGCTGGAGACACATCCAAGTGCGGAGAACCCGCTTTGATCCAATAGATGCAACGCCATATAGGAGGTCTCAATAAGGTATGGAAAACGGAAAGATTCTGGTCGTTGGAGCGACGGGAAGGGTCGGCGGCGCGACCGTCGAGGAGCTCCTGGGGGCCGGCTTCGAGGTCCGGGCGCTGGTGCGCAGCGCGGAGAAGGGCGCCCCCCTGCGCTCCCTCGGAGCTGAGGTGGCCGTGGGGGATGCGACGGCTCCCGACACTTTAGGGCCCGCCGTCCGGGGGTGCTCCGGGATACTCTCGGCCCTGGGCGCCGGACCGGGTCGGGGAGCCCCCGAGGACGTCGAGTACCGGGGCAACCTCAACCTGCTCTCGGCGGCGCTTGAGGCGCAGGTAGGGCGCTTCGTCTACAGCTCGGTCCTTATGGCCGATCATCCCCTGGCCCAAAGAATCGGGGCGTTCCGCGAGAAGGCCCGCTTCGAGCAAGAGCTGCTGGCCGCAGGGGACCTCTCTTCCACCATCCTGCGCCCGGCGATATTCATGGAGACGCTCGATATGATGCTAAGGGGCTCGGTGGCCTTCATCCCCGGTCGCCAGCGGCGACCCGTCTCCTTTATCGCCGCCCGCGACATAGCCCGCGCCGCCGTCCGGGCCTTTCAAGCGGATATCCTGGGCCGCCACGAGCTCGCCGGCCCCGACACCACCACCTTCGACGGCGCCTTCGAGCGTTTGGGAAAGGTCCGCGGGAAGAAGATACGCGCGCTCCACGTGCCCCTTGCCGCGCTGCGCGTTCCCGGACGCTTCTCCTCCTACGTCCGGGAGCTGGCGAACATGATGGCCCTCTTCGACGCCGTGGGCTTCGCGACGGACCCTTCGGTCCTGCTGGACACCTTCGGCGTCCCCGCCCTCACCATAGAGGAGTGGGCCAACGAAACCCGATAACCGGGAACCGGCCAGGACTAACTTAAGGGTACCGCCAAAAAGGAAACAAGGCGAAACCGTAGTGAGCAGAGAGGAGATTTTATGCCACGGCTAAGCATTCTGAACCACCCCGTCCACCCGATCCTGCAGGCGATCCCGGCGACGCTTCTGCCGGCCTCGACCACGTTCGACGTGCTGGCCCGTCTGGGCAGGGACGAGGAGGGCCTGAGCAAGGCCGCCCACTACAGCCTGATCTACGGGCTAGTGGGGGCGGCGAGCGCGGCCGCCACCGGGGTCCTGGACTACTACGAGACAGAGAACCGGCCCGTCCGCAGGCTGGCCCTCTACCACGGCCTCACCAACGTCGCCCTCGTGGGGAGCTACGTCCTGAGCCTCCTGCGCCGCAAGGGCCACAAGGCGGACGATACGGCCTTGGCCCTCTCTGCATTAGGAGCGGCGCTCACCGTGCTCTCCGGATACCTGGGGGGCGAGCTGGTCTACGCGTACGGGGTGCGGGTGGGGGAGGACCAGGACGGCATCCCGGGAGCGTCCTAAAAAAGAGCCCCGAGCGATGCGGAAGGAGATGAGCGTCAGGTGCAAGCGAAACCCTCTCCGAGAAAGATCCTTGAGGAGCACGAAGAGCTAGCTTGGCAAGCAGAGAAGGTCCTGCGCCAAAACGACATGGGAGGCTGGACCCGTGCCGCCCCGGAACTTTACCCCCACCAGTGGAGCTGGGACAGCGCGTTCATAGCCATCGGGCTGGCCCACCTCGACGTCCGCCGCGCCGCCCGCGAGCTACTCACCCTCTTCGCTCAACAGTGGGCCACCGGCAAGGTTCCCCACATCGTCTTTAATCCGGAGGCTCCGCCTCACAGCTATTACCCCGGCGCGGAGCACTGGGCTTGCGCCGCATCCTCGCCCGACGCCCCGCCCGCGCCACCGTATACCAGCTGCCTGTGCCAGCCGCCGGTCCACGCCATCGCCGTCTCGCACATCTGGGAAGCCGCCGGGCGCGAGGGCGAGGGGTCGCTCTCCTCTACGCGTGCCTTCCTGCACGACATTTACCCCGGGCTCTTTGCCTGGCATCGGTACCTTGCGACCTACCGGGACCCCGAACAATCCGGGCTGGTTACCATCTTCCACCCCTGGGAGAGCGGGACCGACAACTCGCCACGGTGGGACGCGGCGCTTGCGGCGGTGGAAGTCGGCGACCTGCCGCCTTACCCCCGCTACGACCTCCAGCACGTCGACGACCCCTCCCAGAGACCCACCAGCGCGGACTACGACCGCTACCTCTGGCTCGTGGGGCTGATAAGGAGGGCCAGCTGCGACGAGAGAACCATCTATCGCTCCCACCCGTTTCTGGTAAAGGATGTGCTCTTCAGCGCGATCCTGGTCGCCGCCAACGAGGCGCTGCTGGACATAGCCGGGGTGGTTGGAGCCCCGGATGAAGACCGCGAGCTTATCATCGGGTGGGCCGAGCGTGGGCGCCGGGGCCTCGAGAGATGCTGGGATGCGGACCTCAAACTGTGCCTGGACTACGACCTGCGGGCCGCTAGGCCGCTGCGGGCGCGCACCGTGGCCGGCTTTGCTCCGCTTATAGCCGGTCGACAGAGCCCCGAGCGGCTCGAAGCTTTTCTCGAGGTTCTCGACTCGTCGGCGTTCCTGGGCCATCCGGGACTGCGCTGGCCGCTGCCGCCGAGCGCCAGTCCCGAAGAGCCGGGGTTTCGTCCGCGCAGTTACTGGCGTGGGCCGACCTGGCCCATTATTAACTGGCTGCTGTATCGGTCGCTGGTTCGCGCCGGCGAAACCGGG
>JADDPV010000050.1 GCA_016781705.1 Rubrobacter sp. | reverse complement strand
AGAGGTCCGGGACCGGCACCCGTGTGGGCTTCTTCTCGTCGCCGGTCCGACGCCCGAGGACCCGTTCGAGGTCGTCTATGAGCGCATCCGCGTCTTGGTAGCGGTCCTCGGGGTTCTTCGCCAGAAGTCGGACGACGACGGCGTTCAGCGCGTCGGGCACCGCCTTGTTGACCTCCCGTGGAGGGTGCGGCTCGTCCCTCAAGTGCTTCATCAACACCGCAACGGGCGTGTCGGCCTCGAAGGGGGGCGTCCCGGTGAGCATCTCGTAGAGCACAACCCCCAACGAGTATAGGTCGCTCCGAGGGCTCACGGGTTGCCCCAACGCCTGCTCGGGCGAGAGGTAGTGGGCGGCGCCCAGGATCGCCCCCTCCTGGGTCAGCGAGGTCTCGTACGCGGCCCTCGCTATGCCGAAGTCCGCTACCTTCGCCTCCCCGTCTTCGGCCAGCAGCACGTTCTGGGGCCTCACGTCCCGGTGGATGATCTCCCGCTCGTGGGCGGCTCGCAGGGCTCCGGCTATCTGCAGCGCCAGGGCGGCGGCCTCGGGGGCGGGGAGCGGACCATCTCTCCGGATGCGCTCCGCCAACGTTCCCCCGGAGACGTACTCCATGGCCATGTAGTGGGAGCCGTCTTCGGTCTCTCCCCAGTCGTGGACGGCGATTATATTGGGGTGGGAGAGCGACGCCGCGTTCCCGGCCTCGCGCCCGAAACGCTCGACGAAGTCCTCGTCTTCGGCGTACTGCTTCTTCAGGACCTTGAGCGCCACGTCACGGTTCGCCTCTTCGTCACGGGCCAGGTAGACCTCGCTCATTCTCCCGCCGCCTATGGGCCTCATGCGCCGGTAGCGTCCGTCCTTCTGGGGCCATTTCTCATTGCGAGGCTTCTCCTCCTCTGGAGGAGAGGGGACGGTGGGATGTTCGGAGCTAGCGGGCGCGGCGACCGGGTCGGTAGTCTGTTGCCGGGCGTCGACGAACGCCGGAAGCCGTCCTTGCCTCACCCGCTCCAGGTCTTCTACGAGCTCTGATGCATCCTGGTAGCGGTCCTCGGGGTCCCTGGCCAGCAGCCGCACGCATAGGGCGTTTATCCCTTCGGGCACGCTCGCGTTCACCTCTTTGGGGGCGCGCAGTCGCCCGTGTACGTGCTGCATCACCACCCCCACGGGGGTGTCGGCGTCGTAGGGCAACTCCCCTGTGAGCATCTCGTAGAGCACCACCCCCAGGGCGTAGAGGTCGCTCCTCGGGCTCGCGGATTTTCCCATTACCTGCTCGGGGGAGATGTAGTGCGGGGTGCCCAGGATGCCGCCCGCCCGGGTCAGCGTGGCCGAGGACGCGGCGGCCCGGGCGAGCCCGAAGTCCGCCACCTTGGCGGCCCCGTCCTCGGTGAGGAGGATGTTCTGGGGCTTGATGTCCCGGTGGATGATCTGCCGGTTGTGCGCGGCTTCGAGGGCCCGCGCCACCTGCAGCGCCAGCTCGACGGCCGTGGCGGTAGGGAGAGGCTCCGCGTGTTGGACGACGAGGTCCTTCAGCGTGCCGCCGGGGACGTACTCCATCGCTATGTAGGGGACCTTCTCTCCCCCGAAGACGCCCTCACCCGCGTCGTAGACGGCGACTATGTTCGGGTGGGAGAGAGAGGCCGCGCTCCTGGCCTCAAGCTTGAAGCGCTTAACGAACTGCTCGTCGCTGGCATACTGCCTCTTCATGACCTTGAGCGCCATATCCTTGTCGAGCACCTCATGGCGGGCCAGGTAGACGTCACCGAACCCCCCGCCGCCCACGTGCCTGACGCCCCCGAAGCGGCGGTCGAGGTTGATGACCTCGTCCGGGGCGACGATGCCGTGGGTCCTCAGAGGCGGGAACTGATCGGGCAAATCGGGGACGACGAGCTGGAAGATGCGTTCGGTGTGCTTGAGGTCCTTGAGGCGGTGCTCGCCCAGGTAGCGCAGCTCGGCCCCGGGTTCCAGGTGGACCAGGTGGTCGCGCACCAGGTTGTGGGTCGCGTCCGACAGCAGGACCTGCCCGCCGTGCCCGGTGCTCATCAGGCGTGCCGCCCGGCTCAAGGCGACGCCGTAGTAGTTGCCGCCGTGCTCCTCGGCGACGCCCGTGTGCAGGCCCATGCGCACCCGCACCCCGGCGTTCTCGGGCCACCTCTCGGCGAGGAGGGCCCGCTGGGCGGCGAGCGCCGCCCGGATCGCCTCTCTGGCGGTGTTGAAGGCCGCGCAGAAGGCGTCGCCGCCCTCGCTGAAGACGTAGCCGCCGCTGGCCTCTATGGCACCCTTCAGAATCCCGTTGTGACGCTTCACGGCGGCGTACATCTGGGCGGGGTAGTCCTGGTGCAGGGCGGTGGAGCCCTCTATGTCGGTGAAGAGGAAGGTGACGGTGCCGGAAGGGGGTCGGGTCATTCGCTAGCTCGTCCTCCTGCTCCTTGCCCTGGTCGGGACGCTCCCCAGTCGGCTGCCCCTGAGATCAATAGTAGCAGGCTACTCCGACGTCCGGAACCCTCCCGGTCCCGCACATATCCGAAAAGATCTCGGGTTCCGGCCTTCCTGTTATCCCGAATCCAGGTGACGCGCCGGACGTTAATTGAAAACGGTCCTACTTTGGCTGATCACAGGACCTCGCGGAAGCGCGGCCCGGGCTCGCCATAAGCTCCGCAAGGGTGATTGCCAGGCCCGAGTCGCATCCACACGTTCGCGCGACGGCATGATGGCACAGAGAGCATAGCGCAGACAAAAGCGTCTAATCGAGCATCATGCCCCTTCTACCCTCACGGCCCGGGATCAAGGGGCCGCGAAGTGGTCCCAGCCGGAGAGGTTCTCGACCGATACGCCGCCGCGCAGGAAGACTACTTCTCTTTCGGCCGTGACCTCCCCGACTACCGTCGTAGGCACGTCCGATTCGGTGGCGAGCGTGCGCAAGAGCCCCTCTGGGGCGGCCAGGAGCAACTCGTAGTCCTCGCCGCCGGTCGCCGCCAGGACCTTCGGGTCGCGGCCCTTCGACACCGCAGACTCCCGCGTGTCGTCCGCCACGGGCAGCTGCTCCAGATCCACGCGACAGCCGACGCCGCTCGCCTCGCAGACGTGGCGCACGTCGGAGGCGAGGCCGTCCGAGAGGTCTATGGCCGCGCGCACCCCCAGCCGGGCCGCCAGGAGCCCGAGGGCTACCCGAGGTTTCGGGCGCAGGTGCCCGCGGATGAGGCGTTCGGGTCCGGCGTCTCCGTCTTCCAGCGCCAGCAGGCCCGCGGTGGAGGCACCGAGCTCGCCGGTCACGGCGAGCAGGTCACCGGGGTGGGCGCCCGAGCGCAACATCGGTTCCGCCTCCAGCTCTCCGAGGATGGCGACGTCCACCGTGAGTGCCGCTGCCCCCGTCGTGTCGCCGCCTATGGGGTAGACGCCGAACTCCTCGCAAGCCTTCGCTACGCCCTCCATGCAGCGCAGGGTGGTCCCGGGGTCCGGCGCCCCCCCCGAGGCGAGCACGAAGCGCGGCCTCCCGCCCATCGCCGCCACGTCCGAGACGTTGACCGCGACGGCCTTGTACCCAACGTCTTCGGGCGAGGACCAGGACTCTTTGAAGTGGCGTCCCGAGACGAGCATGTCGGCGGCGGCGACCCAGAGCCTGTCTCCGGCCCCGCCGAGGCGCAGGACGGCGCAGTCGTCTCCGATGGGGACGACGACCTCCGGCGGCGGCGCGGGCAGCCTCCCGGAGAGGCGCCGGATGACGTCGAACTCGTTCACACCTTCAACGGCGAGGCGAGACTTCGCGGAGCTTGCGCAGCCAGGCGCGCGGGCCGAGGCGCCGGCGGTAGCGTCGCGCCATCTTCCGGCTTATCAGAAATGGTGGAGTAGGGAACACCCCTTCGACCGCGAGCCCGCTGGAAGCCCAGGCCTTCTGCCCCGTCGCGAGCGGCAGGAAAGGGACCAGCAGGGTCGCCGCCCACAGCACGCTCGGGACGATCACACGGTCCCCGCGAGGGCGGCCAGGGTCCACAATCGACCGCCACTCCCCTGCCCCGGCTGGGTGCTCTGGGCTTCCCTTCGCGTCCGACATCGGCGGTCATAGTCCCGCCCGCGGTGCGTTCTTTGCTCAACCGTCTCCCTTCATCTCCCGCACCGCCACCCACAGGGCATTCGAATCCTCTTTCGTGTACCAGGTGGGCAACTCGCGCCACTCCCTCTCGGTAGCCCATACGTGCGAGTCGTGGGCGTGTTTCTCCACCCGCACGTCGCCGCCGGGGTGACGAGCAAGGAAGGCCACGCCCGCGTACAGCTTGGGGTCGTCGGGGGAGCGCCAGGGCTCGACGCGGGCGAACCAGGGGACTTTGGGCTCGGCGTCGAGCCCGGTCTCCTCTAAGGTCTCGCGCCGGGCGCACCCCACGAAGTCCTCTCCCTCCTCCAGCATCCCGCCGGGGTTCTCCCACAGCCCCACGGGCGGCTTGCGGCGCCTGAGGAGCAGCGCGCGGGGCTCCGCGCCGTCGAGGTCTACGATGACCGTGCCTGCGCCGAGACTGGCGTGGACGACGCCGGGAGGGAGCGGTCGCTCCGGCGGCGGAGGCTCGGCGGGGGGCGGCTCGTTGGGAAGGGTGGCAAGAGGCCCGGCGACGCGGGCTATGTTCTCGTGGCTCCACCAGCTCGGGAGATTCAACCACTCGTCGAGCGTGGCCCACCTGTACCCGAGGTGCTCGTCGGAGATGCGGACCTCCTCTTCACCAGCGACGCGGCCGACGTATATGGCGCTGGCGAGCAGGCCGCTCCCGCCCGGACGCCCGCCGACCCAGGTGGCGAGCAGGCGTTGCGGGGCGACGAGTAGGCCGGTCTCCTCGTATACCTCGCGCACGGCCCCCTCCTCGAAGCCCTCGCCGGGGGCGAGGCGTCCGGCAGGCGGCTCCCAGGTTTCGGTACCGGGACGCTGCAGCAGGAGCATCCGTCCGTCGGGACGCACGGGCAGGACGCCCGAGACGAGGTCCGCCCTGACGGTCAAGCCGGAGGCGCTTCCAGGAGGTGCGATCGCAGCTCCCGGGCCGCGGCGGCCGGGTCGTCCGCGTCGAGGACGGCGCGCACCACC
>JADDPV010000240.1 GCA_016781705.1 Rubrobacter sp. | reverse complement strand
CGCCCAGGCACCTCGGCTCGCGGTTTTGAAATGCGCTCTAAGCGCGCGCTCTGCGTGCGGAGTTGCGCCACAAGTCTGTTCTTCTGTTCGGCGCTGGAGGCGAGGTCGACTGCGGCACGCGTCGCTGCCAGGCTCTCCTCTGCCTGCCGCAGTGTTTCGCGGATGTCCGAGGACTCGGTGCTCCGCACCGCCACCTCCGAAGAGCGCACCGCTCTCGTTTCGGAAGCTTCTAGCTTCGCTTCGGTTTCCCTGATCTCCTGTTGTATGGCCGCCCGGTTCTCGACGGCCGTGCCCTCCAAGAACTCGTCGATGGTTCGCGACCAGTTACGCAGCCTTCGCAATTCGGAGCTCGTCGACCTCAACTGCTCCTCAAGGCCGGCAAGCTCAGCGTCGTAGCGACCGTAGACGATGTTGAAGACGGCCATCCGCTTCGTGTTCTTGAACCGGTCGCGGTGACCGAAAACGCTCTCGTCGATCTCTTCCTGTTGCAGGTAGCAGTACATCAGGTAGTCGTTGACGGTTACGGGGGACAGATCGCTGTCGATCTGGGAGGGAATTCGCGGCACCTTTATTTTGGGGAGGCCAAGTTTTTCTTGCAGCCAATCTCTGTAGGTGAGGTCTTCCGGACCAGTGCCCCTAAGGGCGGGTAGACGCTGGGCTTCTCGGTCGCCCGCTATCTCGACCTTGGCGTTGATGGTGGAGACGAACGGCCGGATGATGTCGTACCCATCGTCACCTAGGGTGACCCGGCCGGCAAGGTTCTGGACAGTTTGCTGCGTCTCGCGCGGGAAGTTGGATATGCCGCCAGCCAGAAGCGCGCGGACGCAGCGTAGCAGCGTCGTCTTGCCCGTGGCGATAGTTCCGACGATGATGTTCAAGCCGGGTTCGAACTTGAGCCTGCGCTCCGCCCCTATAAGCTCGAAGGAGTCGATCCTGAGCCTCATAGCCACCCCGTCGTCACAGCTTGGTGCCCCAGGTCGCTTGGGTCACTTCTGGAAAGTTGTCGTATACGAAGTCTTTCAGGCCGGTCCCGCTCAGGTCCAGATGGCGCTTGAGGAGCCTGGCGCGCTCGGCCACGTTCGACCACCCCTTGTCTCGCCTCAATCGGGCCGCCAGGGAGTTTCCCAGGTCTGTTGTCCTGAATCCCACGCCCTGGCCGAACGGCACGGGCCGCACCAACCCCTTGCCTATGAGCCTCCCAAGGACGCCGAAGTAGGCCGGATCCCACGGGCCGAAGCGGTAGCGCACCATCTTGTTCTCGATGTTTCCCTCTTCATCGGCACCTACGTCCACTTTGACGTCCGGGTTGCGCACCTCGAGCGCCCGCGCAAGGTAGGGGGGGTATCGCAGGAAGAAGTCCAGCTTGGCCAGTTTCGTTCGGCCTTCGAGGCCGCGCGTCTTCGTGGTGAAGGTATCGATCAGGATCAGCAGGCGCGCCTCTCCCTCAGCCGTCGGCGCGAAGAATTCCCTACGCAACGGGGCCTCCCCAATGGAGCAAGCACTCGTCGCTCATACTGCAGACGGCGCCGAGGAGCAGCATGGCATCATGATGGTAGACTCTATGAGGGTCCAGGTACGCTGCCTGTGTCGGGAGGTTCGTCAATAGGTCCGACCAGGCCCGACGCGCGGGAGAAGGATCTCCACTGTGCCCGGAAACGGCGCCCCTCGCGAACACCCCGAGGCGCAGGCGAACGTCCTCGATCTTTTTATCGCCGTACAGCGTGGACGACAAGAACTCCGACTCCCTTATGGTCGCGTTCGCCCTGAGCATCTTCGCGTCATTAACGATACCGTCATCCGCCCCGCCGGCAACGAGTTTTTCCTCAAGTTTGCTGGTATTGACCCCGTTTGTCGCTGCCGATCGGAGCAGGTAAGAG
Organism: Rubrobacter sp.; assembly: GCA_016781705.1. GTDB lineage: Bacteria > Actinomycetota > Rubrobacteria > Rubrobacterales > Rubrobacteraceae > Rubrobacter_F. Next base: position 3,210 of record JADDPV010000240.1, on the reverse strand, counting down.
CCGCTTATTACTGTTTCCATGAGCGCAAACAAAGCGTCTTTGGTCAGCCTCTTCGCCTCAATTTTGGATCTCTCGTCCTCATGCAAGGCATCCGGGTCCTCAATGTACCGTGGCATCAACGATACGATGCGCTCTCGGGCCATGGCGCGCTGCAGTTCTTGCGTCACCCGCCTGTGAACGGCCTCCAGTTCTGTTTGCAGCAACCGCGGAGCGTACTCGTTCAGGATACGGATGTTGCGGGCCTCCGCGTAGTCCCTCGGGGGCTGCTCCGGCCTGACCTTGATAGAGGCCAGGAACTCTTCACACTCGGCATCGTCGATGCCCAGATCACTCTTGACCCTATCGCGGAGAGTCTGGCCAAAGTCCGACCCATCGAGCACGAGTTCCTGAAGGGCGTTGGCGCGGTCCACCGGACCCTCGAGGTACAACTCGTACCTCGCCTCCAGGTGCCTGGTCTCCCGAAATACCCTGTGGAGGCTCCTCAGCCCGCTGATGGCGTCCGTGAGCCGCCACGGTCCTCTGTCGGCGTTGCGCGTCTTAATCTGCACGAAGAGCCAGGAGTCTTCGTACTCGACGACGAGGTCCTCAAAGTGTTCCATGATTACGGAGACCACGCCCTCGCCGACGGCACACTTGAGGCAGAAGGGGACGGCCAAGCATGCCTGGTACAGGTAACGCCTGAACGTCTCCGTGCCCGTGTCGTCCGGCGGTCGCGCGCCTAAAGGGTCCATCCGGTAATCATAGCGGAGCGCCACCGCCGCCGTCACGCAGCGCCCGGCCCCTCCGCGCGCCTCTCCTGCGCCTCGTTGAGGACCTCCAGCAGCTCGCGAAACCGGCCCGCGCTGCGCGTCGATGATCATCGATCTAGATGGCTCCCGTACAAGCCCTCCGGCCCCTCCTCCAGCGCGTCCGTCACCTCTACAACCTGCCGCTCGTGCGCCTCGTGCAGGACCGTGGCTACGATCTTCTCCATCCTCACCCACATCTCCCAGCCCGCCTGCTTCTGCTCCTCGGTCGCCCTGCTACGCCATACGCACGGGTCGTAGTCGCGGTGCCAGCCGGTCATGTCCCACAGGGCGTAGCGCACCCCGTCGATCCCCTCCGTGCGCAAGACCTCCACGAGGCCGGGCAGGGCGGTGCGCTCGATCTCCTCCAGAGTCTTGAGGTGCGGACGCGGCTCGCTCATTAGGTGCTCAGTCTACGCGTCCCGGCGCACGCGAACGAGCCGGAGCCCCGAAGGACCCCGGCCCCCTACATTCCTATGATACTGTGAAGGTTACCCCTCTGCCACCGCCGCGAGAAGCACATCCGTAGCATCCTCCAACCCGTCGCGGACCTCGGGGTCGACGATGGTCCCGACCTTGCGTGCCAGCCTCTCGACCATCGCCCTGATCTCCGCGACCGTCTCGATGTCGATGTCCGCTACACTCTTCGTGTCCATCAGGTGCCTCCTGTTTGGGCCGTGCTCCGGGGGTGTTCCCGCACCCGCCGGGGCTTTTTCTTTGACTCCCGGAGTATAGCAAATTGGTTGTCGTGCGTCAACTAGTTATGCTATACTTGCGGCACGTTCGAGCGACGCGACGAAGGGAGGCGGATGAGGCTCAGGGAGCTTGAAGACTGGTTGACGCCGGCCGAGGCCGGGGAGGTCATCGGTATCTCCAAGCAGGCGACGGTGAAGAGGCTTGAGGAGGTGACGCTGAGGGGCGTGAGGACGCATCAGGGATGGTTGGTGGACCCGAAGGACGCCGAGAGGCTGGCGAGAGCGCGGCAAGGACAGACGAAGGGAGAGGACGATGGGTAGGCGAGGCAACGGCGAGGGGACCATCCGCAAGCGCAAGGACGGACGTTGGGAGGGCCGCTACACGGTCCAGACGCCGGACGGGGCGAAGCAGAAGACCGTCTACGGGAAGACCCGCAAGGAGGTCTCCGAGAAGCTGACCGAGGCGATGGCCGGCCGGGACAAGGGCCTCGTCTTCGACACGAAGGGCCTCATGGTAAGCGAGTACCTGGGGCGGTGGCTCGAAGACTCCGTGCGCGGCTCCGTCCGGGAGTCCACCTACAGCCGCGACAAGTACCTCGTGGACGCCCACATCCGGCCCGCCCTGGGTCGCCTCAAGCTCAAGAACCTCAACGCCATGCACCTACAGCGTCTCTACCGCGAGAAGCTCGACTCGGGGCTCTCCGGCTCCACCGTGTTGAAGATCCACCACGCGCTCCACAAGGCCCTCTCCGAGGCCGCGAGGTTGCGCCTGATACCCCACAGCCCCGCCGCCGACGTGAAGGCTCCCAAGGCATCCTCGAAGGAGATGCGCCCGCTGTCGGCACCCGAGGCCGGGCGGCTCCTCGAAGCGGCTCGGGGCGACCGGCTCGAAGCTTTCTACGTGCTGGCGATACACACCGGCATGAGGCGCGGGGAGCTGCTCGGGCTCAAGTGGGAGGACGTGGATCTCGACACGTCCACCGTGAGGGTCCGCCGGACCCTCACCCGTACCGGCAACGGCCGTGGGCTCGCCCTCGGGGAGACCAAGACCGGGACGGGCCGCCGTACCATCCGCATGACCCCACGAGCCGCCGAAGCCCTCAAGCGTCACAGGGTCCGTCAGGCCGAGGAGAAGCTAGCCGCCGGCGGCGTCTACGAGGACCGGGGGCTCGTGTTCGCCGGGGAGACCGGGAACCTCATTAACCCCTCGAACCTTCGGCAGAGGTCCTTCGCCGCTCTTCTTGAGAAGGCGGAGCTACCGCGCGTCACCCTCCACGACCTGCGCCACACCTGCGCCTCCCTGCTGTTTCAGCAGAACGTGCATCCCAAGATCGTTCAAGAGCTCCTCGGACACGCCTCCGTAGCCATCACCCTCGACACCTACTCCCACATGCAGCCGGGGATGGGCGGCGAGGCCGCCGACGCGATGGGTAACGCGCTCGGTTGACCCCGTTTTCCGCCCCGTTAGGGTCAAACTAGGGTCAGAGAGCCCCCGATTCTCGTCGGGGGCTCTCTTGTGTGCGAAGTATTCGCCTTACCTATCGGCTTTCCTGGTGTGGGCGATGCTGGGTTCGAACCAGCGACCCCCTCCTTGTAAGGGAGGTGCTCTACCCCTGAGCTAATCGCCCGCGTCCTCGGATTGCCCGAGGCGGTGCCCCCAACGGGATTCGAACCCGTGCCGCCGCCTTGAAAGGGCGGTGTCCTGGGCCTCTAGACGATGGGGGCCGTGT
>JADDPV010000018.1 GCA_016781705.1 Rubrobacter sp. | reverse complement strand
ATGTTCTTCGAGAAGCTGATCGAGTACATAGCCTCCAAAGACGGCGTTTGGTTCGCCACCTGCGCCGAGATCTTCGACGCCTGGGTGGACGACGACGAGGACAGGCGCCTCATGCAAGCCGAGGACGCGCGGGGGGTCGAACAGGCGCCCGTCGGCTCGGGTTTCAGGTAGGACGCGAGCACCGCGCGGCTTTACGGCCAGGGAGTGACCGCCCCCTCCCTGGCCGTGTCTCAAGGATCTGGGTACACGACGGGCAGAGCGCGCTACGCCGGGAGTGCCACGCGGTAAGGGTACGATTGCTGCCACCAAGCTGGCCTCTCGGGCCTTGATCGCACGTGATCGGCAGCGTCCAGCTAACGCGCGCTGCTCGTCCAGCGCGCGGGCAAGATCGGCGGGGTTGGAGGTATGCTCCTGGATCACGGCCTACCCGACCTCCCTCGAGAACTCCGCAGCGAGCCTCAAAAGGATCTGCGCGTGGCACACCGTCTCATCTTCGGCGGTCAGGACGCCGCCCTCCTTGTCGGCGCACCAGCACGCCAGCGTCTTGCCGAGCAGCGGATCGAGCTTCCGCAGGACATCGGCGGGGCGGTGCTATATGGCGTCGCGCATGGCCTCCTCGTACTTCCTCAGCACTTCCGCGCGGTCGCCGTCCTTACCTATCCTGTAGGGGTTGACGAGGCCTACGTAGACGTTGTACTCCTGGCCGCTCAGGACGTGCACCATCTTGCCCGCTTCGCTCAACGGCTCCCTACCCGTCAAGGTCGCCGGCAAACTTCGGAACCTCAAGGACACCATAACCAGACTCTTCGTCGACGCCTACCGCGGGGTGGTCGGGAACTCCACGGTCCCGGCCCTGGTGAACGACTCGGAGCAGGAGCTCGCCCAGATAGGGCCGAGGGCGCAGTGGGCCCTCTTGAACGTCGCTCGGACCTCGGGGGCCCCTTCGCGGACGGAGCGGCCGAGGAGACGAGGAGGATGCGCGAGCTTGGCAGGGCCGTCGAGAACCACATGAACAATATCGTGGCGACGACGCGCACGCCGGCCGGCCCGATAACGTCCTCCTTCCCGGCCATCGGGCGGGGGATCGTCCAGGGCGTGATCAACGGAGTGGGCTCGATGGCAGCGGCCTTGAACGCCCGCATGAAGAAGCTCTCCGCGGAGGCCCGCGAGGCCTTCAAGCGCGAGCTCGATTCGCGCTCCCCGTCCGAGAAGATGAGGCTCGAGGGCCGGGACACCGGTATAGGCGCGGTACTCAGGGTGGACGAGACGGTCGACCCCATGAAGCGGGCCTCCGAGAGGCTCGCCCACGCCGCGAAGGAGCCCCTCGAGAACCTCAGGCTCTCCTCCACCGCAGGTCTCCCCGGGGTCGCCGCGTGGCGCCCGGGGCAGACGGACCGCCTCCCCGCGGGCTTCTTCGGGGGCAAGCCGGACGCTGGGGGAACGGCTCGTCCCCTCGGGCAGGCGGGCGATGCTATGCCTGTCTGCCTGGGCAAGTGAGGCCGGTGCGCAGAAAGAGCTTCTTCTCGCGTAAGCTGTGTCCTCGCAATAATTGCGCTGTCTTGCCCGGTCGAAACCGATTGTCCGTTCTCTCTAATCGGTGCCGCTCGGTAAGACGTCGGGCGGGCAAGAAGAAGAGCCCAATGACCACGGGTTGAGAGACGAGGGCATACGCCTCTCACCCCACAGGCCACCTTTCGATCCTCCAAGCAGCGTCCCAGAACATCCACTCATAGCGGCTCGTGGCGACGAAGGCCTCCTGCACGCGGGTCTTCTGCGGGGGGCTGAGATCCTCGCAGACCCCGTCGGTGAGGTCCAGTACGGCCTCGACTAGCGAGCCGAACTCCTCCCCGCCGTAGGTGTCGATCCACCTCTGATAGAGCGGGTTAGGGGAGCCGCGCTCGAGGAGGGTCTTGCCGACCTCCCGGTAGATCCAGTAGCACGGCAAGACCGCCCCCAGGGCCTCCGGGTAACCGCCCAGGGCCGCGGTCCTCAGGAGGAAGCTGGTGTAGGCGAGCGTGGTGGGGGAGGAAGCGGTCCCTTCGGCCTCCTCGCGCGCGACGCCGAGGTCTTCGAGGAAGCCCTCGTGCAGGCTCCTCTCCACGGCTATGGCGCCGGATGCGTGCTCCGAGAACATCACGAGCGCGTCCTCGTCCGACGAGCGAACCCCGACGAGGCTCAGGGCACGGGCGTACTCGCGCAAGTAGACCGCATCCTGCAAGATGTAAAAGCGGAAGCGCTCTTTGGTGAGCGTCCCGTCGGTGAGGCCGCGCAAGAATGGGTGAGCTATTATTTCAACGTAAATGGGCGTTATCGAGCGCCAAAGTTCGTTGGTGAATCCTTTGCGCTTCATAGACGCAACCTCGTACATATCTCCTCCTGCTACCCTATTGTTGCAACCACACACTAATTCTAGGGGTTGCTATGACTCCTGCTTATAGGTTTCCTGTTTCTTTATCCGTTAGTCGGGGTGCTTTGGTTGCCTGTCGTTCTCCTGTGGCTCCTCGACATCTCGAACAACACGGCGATGGAGCCGTACCGGGCCTTCATCTCCGACAGGCTGCCCAAGAGCCAGTTTGCCCGCGGCTTCCTGACGCAGAGCATGTTCGTCGGCGCCGGCGCCGTGACGGCGAACCTGTCGATATTCTTGTTCCAGCGGTTGCTCGGCACCGAAGCCAGTGGCGGCGGCCTCCCGACTTGGATGTTCGTGGCGTTCTGGATCGGCGCGTTCTGCTCCATCGCCACGGTCCTGATCTCCATCCTGTCCACGAAGGAGATCCCGCCGACGGAACGGGAGCTCGCCGAGATACGGTCCAAGCCCAAGGGCCTGGGGGGCGGCCGTCAAGGAGATCGCCTCCGCGGTCCGCGCGATGCCGCTCGGGATGCACAAGATCGGCCTGGTGTTCGCGTTCCAGTGGTACGCGATGTTCGTCTACTGGCAGTTCGTCGCGACGAGCATCGGCGAGTCAGCGTTCAACACCAACCCGGATGCACCGCGCTTCTAGGAAGCCGTCGGGTGGGTCGGCGCGATGAACGGCACCTACAACTTCGTGACCATCTTCGCGGCACTCGCCCTGATCCCCCTGGCGGCCCGGCTCGGCGCCAAGTGGATCCACGCGGCGGCCCTCGCCGGCGCGGCGGCGGGCCTGATCTGGCTCTCGCAGATCGGCAGCCAGTACCTGGTGCTCGTGCCCATGATCCTGCTCGGCATCGCCTGGGCCAGCATGATGGGCATCCCGTACATCCTCGTCGCCAGCATGGTGCCCAAGGAGCGCACCGGCGTCTACATGGGCATCGTGAACATGATGATCGTCGTCCCGATGCTCGTCGAGACGCTGACGTTCGGGTGGATCTTCGAGAACCTGCTCGGCGGCGACGGCACCAACGCGATCATGTTCGCGGGCGCCCTGCTCGGGTGCGGTGCCCTCGCCATGACGTGGGTGAACCCGCCCAAGGAGAACGAAGAGTCCCCGGTCATGCCGCTGGGGGCGCCGACGGAAATCACGGTCTACGACCGCGTGGTCGTCGGCTCCGACGGGACGCCCTCCTCCTGAAGGCGGTCCGTCATGCCGCCGCGGTCGCCGCGGCAGCGGATGCGCGTCTGGTAGTGGTGGCGGCGTACACCCCGGAGTCGGAGGCCAAGACTACGGCCACGGGCAAACGGGTGCCCGGCGTTCGGCGGTTGCTGTACGGCGAGGAGGCAGCCCGGGCGGCGCTCCGCACGACGATCAACGAGCTCTCGAACGAGCGCGTCCGGAACACCGAGACGCGTATCGTCGAGGGCGACCCGGCGAAGGCCCTGCTCGAAGTCGCGGGGGACAACCCGGCGAACGTGATCGTCGTCGGCAACCGCGGCCTCGGCGCTGCCGACGGTCAGCTGCTCGGCTCCGTGCCCGGCGAGGTCGCGAAGTGCGCGGTCTGCGACGTTCTGATCGTCCAGACGGGGGAGTCGGACGGTCAGCGGGTGGCCTGACCTCGGGCGAGGCCGATCCATCGGCCGGGGACCGTGTCCGACCACGTGGGCGATGGTAGCCGCGTCGGGGTGAGGGTACCCTCACCCCGACGCGGCCATGGCGACGCCCGCCTCGTGCCGGCGGAAGCGGATGGCGACGACGAGGGAGCTGGCCGGCTCGGGCGTGCCGCTCCTTGAAGCGGTGGGGGCTCGCGCGGGGAGTGCTCACGCAGCGGATTCGCGAGCCGTTCGCCTTGCTGAGGTTCTCGGCGCGCGGTCGATCGGCCCAAGTGGGTCCGACGCCCACCATGCCGGAGGACCGAGTTCCCTCGGAGTAGGGCGGCGCGGGGCTACGCCGACAGGCCTTGCGACGCCCGGGCGCTCGCCGAGCTCGCAGCTGGCGCTGCGACCATGTGCGGGAGTCAGGGGCTTAGATCCCCTCGGCTTCCTTTGAAAAACGACGGTTGTAGTGAGAAAGTACCGTGTTTGAAACTAAACCATCGAGGCTTCGGTTCCGCGCCGCGTGTTGACCAACGACACTCTAAAGGTGCGCTTCGAGCGGGCGATGGACGGTTGATTTTTCGAGGACCAACAGGAAGGAGGCAGCGCGGGTCACTTTAGGAAGAGTCGCAAACCCGCGTCAACCGTCACGGCATGAGCCTACCAAAGAACCTGGACCCGCGCGATGATCGGTACATCAAGTTCCTCACCCACCGGTCCGAGAACGTTAGCGATGAAGACATAGCCTTAACGTTAGGGTTCGACTCTCCCGAGGAACTCTATCGACGGCTGGCGTGGGATGGGTTCCCCGTTTGCGGGTGGTGTGGCGCCACGTTCGTCGGCGAGGATCATTGCGAGCCGGCCGAAGGCTGGAAGCAACTGCAACGGCAAGCGCTCTACGTCGGTGGTCTCCTGCAATGGCCGATGTTCCTACTGGTTTCTCGCTGGATGGAGGAGTTGGCAAGGGTTGGCTTGATGCCGGAGGTACGCAAGCAGGCCGGGAGGCTGGGAGGACCGCCGGTAGCCGATGCTCGCCCGGTGCCCCTAGAGGGCGGAGAAACGATCTACATTAGGCCTGGGTGGGTTCAACCGGTGAGCGCAACGGTCCTGGCCAATGTAGCAGCAGGGGTGCT
>JADDPV010000255.1 GCA_016781705.1 Rubrobacter sp. | reverse complement strand
AGCGGTTAGCCTGGCGCAAACGCCCAGGAGCTTTGCTAAACGTCATGCTCGTCTGACCCCCGCTTAGAACACGACCGTAAACCATCGTCACCATCGTCGGGACCGTCGGAAAAAGAAGGCCCAGCAAGAAGAACCCCTGCCTTCGACCCTCTGAGAACGTGCGAACGCCCCCTCTCAACTGGCGTCTTTTACCACCAGGCGGATGTCGGTCACCTCCCAGTCATTGATGGGGTTCTGGTCTTGGGGACAGGCCGAGGCGGCCACGAGCGCGTCCATCAAGGCCCTCAACACCACCCTGTCCCCTGCCTCGGCTGGCGAGACTTCCATGCCTAGGGCACCATCGGCGGCTACGGGCGTATTCTGGAACCAGTTTATGGGGTCAGGGACTTGCAGGTAGCCAACCCCGTACGGCTCCAGCACCTCGGCGAAGTTCCCCCGGCAGTTGCGGTGCCCCCGCAGGCCGTCGTAGTCCAGCTCGTAGCGCCGATGAGCGCAGGCGGCGAACAGCACGTCGTGGCGCCCCACCGTGTCCTCCACCAGCTCAAAGATCGGGTTGCGCGCGTTGGTTTGGAGGCGATCGTTCACGGCCAAGGTCAGGCGCCCCAGCATCGAGCGGGTGTGCGTAGGGGAGAGGTGCTCCGCGAGATCCTCAGCGTTGAAGGCGACGAAGTCGCAGACTTGCCGGCCCCTCACGTTGATTATCTCCACCAGTTGGCCGGCTTCGACGCGCGCCGCACGCGCGTGCCCGCCCGGCACCGTAATGTCATCCAACACCAGATTCCTGCCTTCTCTAGCGATCATGCCCTTGACGTGGCTACCTGCCCGGTCTCTTGGCCGTCTCCACACCCACGGGGCAAGCCATCTCGAAGGCGTGGACCGCCTGGTAGAATACATTGAAGGAGGCCGTTGGGCTTGGACTGGGATATTATCTTCTGGGCTGTATTAGCGGCCCTGGCCTTGGTCGGGGAGCTCCTGACGATCACGTTCTTTCTCTTGTTTTTCTCGCTCGGGGCGCTGGCCGCGCTCGCGGTGGCCTTCGCGGGGTTCGGGGCGGGGCTTCAGATCTTCGGCTTCATCGTCGCTTCTGCCCTGAGCATGGCCGTGCTGCGGCCGGCGCTGGTGCACAGGATCTCCTTCCGCGGCAGCGAGCGGTACGTGGGGCGCGGGGGAATCGAAGGCAGGAGCGGGGTGGTGACGGACGTCATAGAGCCGGGCGGGAGCGGGCAGGTTCGGATAGGTAGCGGAGAGTTCTGGACGGCCCGGGCCATCTACCCCGGCGAGCGGATGGAGCCGGGCGCGCGGGTGCGAGTGCTGGGCACCGATGGGCTCACGGCCCTCGTCGAGGCCGTCGAGACCGAAGAAGGAGGAGGAAAGTCGTGAGCGTAGGCGTGATCGTCCTTGGCATCCTGGCCTTGGTCGTGTTCCTGGTGGCGGCGCGGAGTGTGAGGATCATTCCCCAGAGCCGAGTCGCGATAGTGCAGCGCCTCGGGCGCTACCATCGCACCGCCGAGAGTGGGCTGACCTTCGTCGTGCCGGTGGTGGACCGGATGCTGCCCAAGACCGACCTCAGGGAGCAGGTCATCTCGTTTCCGCCGCAGGCCGTCATCACCAACGACAACGTCGGCATGCAGATCTCGACCGTCGTCTACTATCAGGTCGTGGACGCCCGGGCCTCCGAGTACGAGGTCGCGAACTTCCACCTGGCCCTGGAGCAGATAACGCAGACCACGCTGCGCAACGTCATCGGTAACCTCATCCTCGACAAGACGCTCACCTCGCGCGACGAGATCAACGCGAAGCTGCGCGCGGTCCTCGACGAGGTGACGGAGAAGTGGGGCATCCGGGTGACGAGGGTGGAGCTCAAGGAGATCCTCCCGCCGAGGGACATCCAGCAGGCGATGGAGAAGCAGATGCAGGCGGAACGGACGCGCCGCGCCGCGATCCTGACGGCCGAGGGCGACAAGCGGGCCGCGATCTTGAAGTCCGAAGGCGAGAAGGAGTCCGCCATCCTGAGGGCCGAGGGCGAGCAGCGCGCCGCCGTCTTGCGCGCGGAGGGCGAGGCCGAGGCGTACCGCAATGTCCAGGCCGCCCAGATCGAGATGACCGGCGCCCTCTTCGAGCGGCTCGGAACCTCCGATCTCAGCCCCGAGGCCCTGCGTTACCTCTACCTCAAGGCCCTCCCCGAGATGGCGAAGGGACCGGCCAGCAAGCTTTTTGTCGTCCCCTCCGAGATACAGGACCTCGCCGGCGCGATCGGGACCTTGGCCGGCGGCGCGAGCATGGCGACCGAGGACGGCTCGAAGGGCGCGGAGGGTCGTCTCCCGGCCAGGAGGAACGGGGAGCCCAACTTGCGAAAGGGCGATTCCTCCTAGGGTGGCGCGATGAGGTGGACGAGCCCAAATACGCCGTCAAATTCATACAAGAGTGGATGAGGACAGCTCGGCGGCGAATACTCACACGGCAGCGGAAGATTCCGGCGCGTCTTCTCGCTCAGGTTCGGACGGTCAGGCAGGCGCCGGGGGCGGGGCGGTACCAATGATCTCGGGGTGGTCTAGGCTCGGACTCCTTATTCGCGCCGGTGTAACCGTCCCGGCCTCGCAGCGTCCAACGAGGTGTGGGCCTGCGTACCGAGTGGATGCTGACGTGACGCGAACGCTTTACTCCCGGAGGTCTAAAGACCGCGGGGGCCCATGCCTCCATACTAGCGGGGTTGTGCGAAAGGTGGCAAGGCATACGCGAGGTCAGGGCCCAGATCCCTTATCGCGGCCCGGCTTTTTCGCGGCCGTAGTAGCGGGTATGGAAGGTGCCGAACGAGACCGGGGATGACCCGAGGCTCTAGGCGCGTTCCCTTCCGGGAATGGACGAGCGATGTATCGGAGGAGACGAGGCGTCAACAGCTGCGGCCGCATAATCGTGCCCATCCCCTGCGGGTGCCTCTTGTCGCCGCTCGTCCTGATCCCCGGGGCGGTCGTCCCCGGCGATGGGTAGGAAGGTAACCCGGCTCCTGTATGCCCCTCTGAGGCCCTCCGTGATCGTCCTGGCCCTCTCCCTACCGTCGTCCTCGGGGGCTCCCGGCGGGTCCTGCGTGGGCAATCGGAGTCGCGCTAGCTCGAGCGCTGGTTCGGGTCGAGATCCCCGGAGCTGAAGTCACGCCCAAGGCGCTCGCGGGCGGACGCGACGAGCCTGGGGTTCGAGCAGATCTCCTTCACCTCATCCGACGTGGCGTTGCGTCGCACGTAATCCTCCTGCACGACGTCTTGCAGCTTGGCTCCCTCCCCGACGCGGTGGATTATGTACTGCAGAACCTTCTCCTCCCGCGCGGAGGAGTTGCGGGAGCCCCCGAACAGGCGGTTCCAGAATGATCTACGCTCGCCCTGCTCAGACATCCGGGTTCCTCCTTTCCCCAAGTTTGGCCCCAGATAGCGCAAGTATACTTACTACGGAACACGGTGGTCCTTTCTCCTACCCCCCCGAACCATTGGACCCACCACGGTAGTCGGGCCTCCTCGTCGGCATACTTATTCACCGACGCCGAAACAGCCGCCGGACGAGCAGACGCAGTCTCGTTACCGGATTCCCCCTCCCCTCTTCGGCTCGACGCTCCCGGTCCACCGCCCGCTGCCGACGCGTGTCCTCCCGCGAGACGGCGGGCCGACCAGAGACCTCCTCCCGGTCGTGGTCGGGGTTCTTTCTCATGCGCCTACGTCCTGTCCGCCAAGCCACCTTAGCCATCAGGGGCGTGGTGCGTTGCTCTCCTCGGCTCCCCCTTCGGCTCCTGTGCGTCCGTCTGAGCCTCTGCGTGCTCCGGCCGGTCCTCTCACCCCTCCGGCGTCTTGGCAGGTCGTCTCGGGGGCTTGTGGTATGTCTTCGGGGCCGGGTCCTTCGGCGCTCGGTCCGCTACCTCTTCGTACCCTTGATACTTAAGCGCCGGGCTCGAGCGACACCTTCAGCTTGGTCCCTCCGCGCCTCCGGCCCTCCCTCACCACGCGGTCTTGGTTTGATCCCCGCCGAGCGGCCAACCTGCGCACAAAAGTCGAGGCGAGGACGACGGCGGCCATCCTCGCCGCGCCCTGAACCAACGCCTCCGCCACGTCCTCCCTCGGGCCCCTCTTCCCGGGCACGAGGAGCTCCGTGACGAGCCTCTTCAGTGGGATCTGCAAGGCCACGAACGTCCCCAAGACCAGCAAGGACAACAGCCGCCTTTGCATCTTGTCGCCCGTACCGGCCTCCCTTACCTTCGGTTTCGCCGTCGTGGCCCTATTACCGTCGCGCCTGACCTTAACCGAACGGGCCGGGCTCCTAATCGGGCCCCGGCCCTTTTCGTACCTACCTCCGCGGGGGTGGATCCACGGTACGGGGGAGGGCGTATCCTGATATAAAAGTGGCAACACCCCGAGGAGAGGGAAGGTCCAACCGGTGACCCGGGAAGAGATAAAGAGCATCTTCGAGCGAACCGGCTGGGAGATAGCCCTCCGCGGTGACGAGAGCGTACTCGTGGGGGATTCAAGAAACCTGTCGCTCTCGATACTGGCCTACGACGGGGCGGCGATCGGGGCCGACGATCCCGTGTTCATGCTCTACGACAGGGAGCGGGACCTCGCGTACTGGGTCCGGGTAGTCCCGACGCCCACGACCGCGGCGGTCCTGCTCGAGGCGCACGGCGACCGGCCCGAGGAGGAACGCGGGCGCGCGAGGCCCGGCTCCTAATCGGGGCTCCGGCCCTTTGTGTTTGGCATCTGCTCCGTCGGGCCACATATCGGATGGGCGGCAAGTCAGGGTTTGGGTAAGGAGATAAGCATGAGCGTTGCGAGAGTCACCGAGTTGAGCGCCACGTCCGAGACGAGCTTTGAGGATGCTATCAACGAGGCCATATCCCGCGCCACCCAGACGCTGAGGGGCGTAGAGGGTTGCTGGGTCAAGGATATGAACGTGTTCGTCGAGAACGGTAACGTCTCCGCGTACAAGGTGAACGTCGTGATCAGCTTCGTCCTGGAAGGCGAGCAGGGAGAGGATCGCTCCTCGCAGGAAAGCTCGGCAGGGGCGACGGAGTCCGGAGGGTCATCGAGCGCTTACGTCGGTCCTTCGGCGGACGCGGCCGACGAGATGTTGAAACGGGAATACCAGTGAGAAACCGTTTTGCAGTAGCTGAGGGGTCTCGCGGGGAAGCCGACGGTAACTTATAGGTGTCGAAT
>JADDPV010000078.1 GCA_016781705.1 Rubrobacter sp. | reverse complement strand
ATGCCATCAATAAAGCGGAACGGTATTACGTTTTGAAAACCGCCCCTCTAGAGCTTGGTGAGGCCACCTTCGACGGCGGCGGCGGCGGTGGGCGCATAACCTCCGACGGCGGGCTCCTGTGGCTGGCCGACGATGTCGACCGCGCCAGCTCGCGGTATGCGAGGCGAGATCGCCCAGAGAACGTCCCCGAGTGGCGAGGACGCTCGGCCAAGCACGCACTCCTCGCGACGCTGCTGGTGTGGCGCCAGCGGGTCTCTACCAGGTGGCGTGTGGCTACACGAGGACCACAACGACACCCCGACACCCTGCGCGCTCGTACCCCTTCTTGCTCAAGCTGGTCTTGGGCCGCCTGCTACCCCAGACGGGAGAAGAGCTTGCCAGCCAGCCCTCACCCTCTCGCGCGCGCCTGGAGAACGCTCCGGGCGCCAGGGACTGCCTGCGGTGCGCATCGCCCGGGCCTTGGGGTGGAGCTCTGCGTACTACGACGCGAGCGCGCCAAGGACGGGGCGCCCGAGAGGAGGGTGCTCCTCCTGGACCTCGACTCTACTGACGACCCGACCCTCATGGCCGGCAGGAAGGCTCGCGCTATATCACGGCTACCACGGGGGCGTAGGTCGCTTTGGCCGCGTCGAGGTCGCCCGAGATCACCGCGTCGGTGAATGTCCCGGTCTCCGCCACGAGCTGGTCGGCCTCGTCCACTACATAGCCCTCGTAGTCGTCGACGGCCGCCTCGAGTTCCGGCGTGCTCTCGACGCCGCCGGAGCCGGCGGATTCCCCTTCGGCCCCGGACTCCTCCCGCAGCCCGCCATCGCCAGCGCGAGGATCGCGACCACACCCGACAAAAGCATCCTCGGCAAGGTTGGTTGTACGCAAGGCCTTCCTTTCGTCCCTTTGCTTCGAACTCAGGCTTCTACCGCGCGAGGGCCCGCGTCTTTGGAGAACACCACGGCTGGCCCTCGCGCGACGACGCCGACGCTGTCCCCGGGCCCGAACGTCGAGCCGGCCCAGAGCCGGGAACGGAGCACCCTCCCCGAGTCCTTCAGGCGCAACTCCACGAGTTGGTCGTGGCCGTAGAACTCCCGGCGCACGACGACCGCCTCGCTCCCGGAGAGCCGATGGCCGGGGGGCAGCAACCGGAGGGACTCGGGGCGGAGCATCGCCTCCGCTTCCTCGCCGCCGTGGGGATTCCCTCCGATCGCGCGGATGGCGCCAAGGTCGCAGACGAAGCGTTCGCCCTCCATCCTTCCGGGGAGGAAGTTGGCCTCGCCGACGAACTCGGCGACCGCGCGGTTGGCGGGACGGTGGTAGAGGTCCTCGGGCGGGGCCTGCTGGGAGATGCTGCCGTCGAGCATGACGGCCACCTCGTCGGCGAGGCTCAGGGCCTCTTCCTGGTCGTGGGTGACGAAGATGGCGGTGGCGCCCGCGTCCGTGATGATCTCGCGCATCTGTGCCCTGACCCGCGCCCTGAGGGTAGCGTCGAGGTTGCTGAACGGCTCGTCGAGCAGCACGATGGCGGGCTCCGGCGCCAGTGCCCTGGCGAGGGCGACGCGCTGCTGCTGGCCGCCGGAGAGCTCGTGGGGCATCCGGTTCCCGAGCCCCTCAAGGCGCGCAAGGGCGAGCACGTCCCCGACTACACCCTCACGGTTCTTGCCCCTCGGGAGCCCGTAAGCGACGTTCTTCGCCACGGTGAGGTGGGGGAAGAGGGCGTAGTCCTGGAAGACCATCCCGACCCTGCGGCGCTCCGGCGGGACGTTGACTCCGGGCCCGGCGACGACCTGACCGTCGATCTCGACCGTCCCGGCGTCCGGGAGCTCGAAGCCGGCTATGAGCCTGAGGGTGGTGGTCTTGCCGCATCCGGATGGTCCGAGGAGGGCGAGGACCTTCCCCGCCTCGAGCTCGAGGTCGAGGCCGCGCACGGCGCGCACCGGACCGTAGCTCTTGTCGACGCCGGAGATGCTGACCGCGGCGCGCACTACTTCACCCGCTCCCGGATCGTGAGCAGGTAGAGCGGCGGGGCGCTGATCAGGATCAGGAGCAGCGCCGGGGCGGCAGCCCGCGCGAAGAAGGCCCCGGAAGTGGCGTTCCAGACCTCGGTGGCCAGGGTGTTGAACTCGATCGGCCCGAGGAGCAGGGTCGCCGGGAGCTCCTTCATAGTCGTTAGGAACACGAGCGCGGCCCCGGCGACGAGCCCGCTGCGCGCGAGCGGGACGGTGACGGTCGCGAGCACCCCCAAAGGACCGCGCCCGAGGGACCGGGCCGCCTCCTCGACGCTGGGGCGGGCCTGCAGGAGCGCAGCCCTGACCGCACCCACGGCCTGCGGCAAAAAGTGGACGACGTAGGCGAAGACGAGGAGCCCCAGGGTCTGGTAGAGCGTGGGGGCGTAGTTGGAGCCGAAGAAGACGAGCGCGAGGGCCAGCGCTATCGCCGGCAGGGCGAACCCCACGTAGGAGAGGCGCTCGACGAGGCCCGAGATCCTCCCCGGGAATCTCACGGCGAGGACGGCTACCGGTAGGGCCGCGAGCACGGCCAAGCCCGCCGCGAGCCCGGAGACGAAGACGGAGTTCCACGCGGTCTCCCAGACGGGCTCCAACGTCTCGCCCGCAGCGAGCCCCCGCAGTAGCCAGTACAAGAGCACCCCGACGGGCAGGACGAGCGTGAAGAGCACGACCCCGCTGCAGAACGTGAGCGCCGGCCACCACCACCGCCCGAGCGGGACGGGTCGGGCCGCCGCCGAGCTACTCCCCTGGTAGCCGGCCCGCCCGCGCGTCCGGTGCTCGACGGCGAGCACCGCGCCGACGAGGACCACGAGCATCAGGGCGAGGATGGCGGCGGGCGTCCGATCGAAGGCGGACTTGTACTGGATGTAGATCTCGGCCGAGAACGTGTCGTAGTGGAGGAGCGAGACGGCCCCGAAGTCGCTCAGGGCGTAGAGCGCGACGAGGAGCGCCCCCGCTACGATCGCGGGCCTGAGCTGCGGGAGCGTGACGCGGAAGAAGGTGGTCCAACGCCCGCTGCCGAGGCTTCGCGCCGCCTCCTCGAAGGAGGTGTCCATCCCCCTGAGCGCGGCTCGCACGGTGAGGAACACGTAAGGATAGGTAAAGAGCACGAGTGCGAGCGCCGCCCCAGGGAGCCCGTAGATGGAGGGCAGCCTCTCGACGCCCAGGGGCGCCAAAGCCTCCTGGAGCATGCCACGCGGCCCGAGCATGCTGACGAGTACGAACCCCCCGACGTAGGAGGGCACGACGAGCGGCAGCGCTGCAAGCACCGCCCAGACCCTACGGCCCGGCAGATCGGTGCGTGCTGTGAGCCACGCGAGGGGAACGGCTATGCCCACCGCCGCGCCCGTGACCACCCCGGCGAGCAGCACGCTCCGGGCGAGCACCTCCAGCGAGGACGCATCGAAGACAATCTCCGCGACCTCTGCCCAGCCCGCCTCCGAGGCCCTGAGCACGAGGTAGGCGATGGGCAACACCATCGCCGCCGCGACGAGGGCGGCCGGCAAGGCCACGAGCACCGGAGGCCGCTTTCTGGGCGGGCGCCGAGCGCCCTTCGCCCGCTGAAGGTCCGCCGGTAGCGCCGTCACGTCTACAGCACCCCGGTCTCGCGGAGGAGCTCCAGCGTCCCCTGCAGGTCGTCGAGGTCGCCGAGGTCGACGTCCGGGTGTTGTATCTCTGAGAGCGGGACCAGCCCCTCGGGGGTCTCGACGCCCTCGACCAGAGGATACTCGAACGTCTCGTCGGCGAAGTACTGTTGGGCCTCCTCGGAGAGCAGGTAGTCGACGAAGCGCTGCGCCTCCTCGGGGTTGTCCGCCGTCTGCAGGATCCCGGCCCCGGCGACGATGATGAGGGCGCCGGGGTCACCGTTCTTGAGGTAGTAGTTGCGCGCCCCGAAGTCCTCCCCCTGCTCGGCGAGCGCCCGGTAGAGGTAGTAGTGGTTGACGAAGCCGACCTCGACCTCCCCGGAGGCCACACCCTCGAGCGTGGTCGAGTTGTCCGGGTAGACGACCGGCTCGTTGGCCTGTATCCCCTCCAGCCACTCCCGAGCCCTGTCCTCGCCCTCTATCAGCCTGAGCGCCGTCACGAAAGCCTGAAAGGAGCCGTTTGTGGGGGCCCAGCCGATCCTGCCCTTCCACTCGGGCTGGGTGAAGTCGAAGATGGAGGGGGGCAGGTCCTCCTCCTGCAATGCCTCGGTGTTGTACGCGACGACGCGCGCCCGGCCGGAGGTGCCCACCCACTGTCCTTCGGGGGACCGGAACTGCTCGGATACCCGCGCGAGGGTGTCTTCCGGCAGCCCCCGGAACGTACCCTCGTCGGCGACGGCCCCGAGGGCGCCGGGGTCCTGGGCGAAGAAGACGTCCGCCGGGCTGTTCTCGCCCTCCTCGGCGATGGTTGCGGCGAGCTCCGCCGTATCCCCATAGCGGACCTGGGCGTCGATCCCGGTCTCCCTCTCGAACTGCTCGATGATCGGGCCGACGAGGCCCTCCTCGCGCCCGGAGTAGATGATGAGTGCTCCCTCCTCGGCGCGGAACGGCTCGGAGGCACCCGTGGTTTCTCCCGTCGTCTCCCCGATAGTCCCACCGCTGGTGGTCTCGCCGCCAGCGTTCCGGCCACCGCCCGGCGCTTCTTGTCCGCAGGCGCCGGCGAGCACGAGGGACAACGTAAAGAGAACGAAGATCGAAGATGCTGTCCTGAGTGGAGACAAAGCGTCCCGCCTATCCTAGAATTGGTCCCGCCTTGATGGCCGGACGTTGCCGGGAGGGTACCTACGATCCATCCTCCCCGGCTCACCTTTTTTACAATGACAATCGTTTGCAATAACAAGGTGACCAGGGTAATTTACGGACCCGGCGCGCGTCAAGCTACGCGCGCGCGTCGTGTGAGCTAGGTCACGAGGTTTAGAGGAGGCTTTGTAGAGAACATCGCTGGCGGGTGTGGCTGGTCTTCCGGCTGGGTTTGGCTCGGGGCCTGTTCTGCATGGTAGGGGTGTCTCTCGTCCTGGTCTCCCTCTACCTTGCGGGACATTTCCTGGGGGGAACTCTCGTGCGCAAGGGCGACGGCTGGGGCGAGGCGGTGATGCTCCGGCTCGCGGCCGCGGCGGCGGTCGCTGCCCCCGTCCTGGTTCTGCTCGCCCTCGGTGGGTGGTTTACGGTCCCTGACGTCGTCGCGAGCTTCGGGGCGTGTGCGGTCGGGGCATGGATCCTGGCGCGGCGTCGGAGGGTTTTACGGGCGCGGTTCTCGGGGTGGGACGTGGTGTTGCTCGGGCTCGTGGGGGGGAGCTTCGCGCTCTACTCGCTCCCCGCGGAGTACGTGATCAACAGCCGCGACCCGGGGGTCTACGTCTTGATCGCCGACAGGCTGGCGCGTACGGGTGAGCTCCTCGTGCGGGACCCGCTCGTTGGGGCGGTCGCGCCGTTCCACGGCTTCGCCGAGGGGATCAAGTACCCCGGCTTCTACCTCTACGGGGAGGACCTGATCGTGCCCCAGTTCTTCCCCGGCCCCTTTGCGTTCTTGGGGCTCGGGAACCTCGCCGGCGGGCTGTGGGGCAGCCTGTATGTGGTGCCCGTCCTCGGGGCCCTGGCGGTGGGCATGGCGTTCTTGCTCGGATCCGAGCTCTTCGGCCGGTGGGCGGGGCTCCTGGGGGCCGCTCTCCTGGCGACGAGCTACGCGCAGGTCTGGTGGGCCCGTCACCCGTCGAGCGAGGTTATGACCCAGTTTCTCGTGCTGGCCGGGCTGTGGCTCGCCGCCCGGTTCGTCCGCGTTGGGGGTGGGGGGAGCGGGGTCGTCGCCGGCCTGCTCCTCGGCGGGGCGATGCTGGTAAGGGTGGACGCCTTTCTGGCCGCGGCGGCCCTGCCCCTGCTCGCCGGGTACGACCTACTCGTGAGGAGGCCGGTGTGGCGCTGGCTCTACCTCGGGGTACCGCTCGCGCTCGCCGCCGTGGCCGCACTGCTCTACCTCAACACCGTCGGGGGCCGGTACTTGAACCTGATCTACGGCCGGCACGATCTGGACGAGGCGTTGAAGCTAGCCCCCTACACCGTCGGCGGCGCGGCCCTCCTGGCCGGCGTCCTCTGGATGGTTCGTCGCCGGTACGGGGAGCGCCTGGGGCACTGGCTGCAAGCCCGGGGCGGGCGCTTGGCCGTAGCTTGCGCCCTCGTCGTCGTCGGGGTAGCGCTCTGGGGATACTTCGTCCTACCGGTGCCGTGGGAGAGCCTCCCCGACGGGTCGAGAAACTACGATGCCTACCGCGAGCAGATCCTGGTGCGCCTCACGTGGTTCGTCACACCGCCCGTGGCGCTCCTCGCGCTCCTCGGGCTCGTGCTCGCGGCCCGCCGCCCGGACGCCTCTCGGATGCTCCTGCTCGGAGCGGTCTTGAGCTTCGGCCTGCTCTACACTGTGATCCCCAACGTGGCGCCGGACCTGCCGTGGGCCACGCGGCGGTTCGTGCCGACGGTCTTTCCCGGGGTGGCCCTCCTCGCCGGCTTCGCCGCCGTCGAGGCCGGCCGGGGGTTGTCGCGACTCTGGAACCCGCGCGCGGGCCTCGTCCTGGCCGGAGCTTTGGCCATCGTCACCTGCGCCTGGACGGTTCACACCGCGCTCCCCGTCCTGCCCTTTCGAGAGCTGGAGGGCGCCGTGGACGCGTTCGACAGGGTCGAGCGCAAGATCCCCGAGGCCGAGGTGCTCTTCGTGGAGGTCCCGGACGGCACCGACCGCTCCGCATCCACCTTCGAGTACGTCTACGAGCATCGGGTACTCCCCTACAGCCGCGACCGCTTCCGCCGCGAGATCGATGAACTCCGCGAGGCCGGGCTGCTGCAAGACGCCGCCTACGTGACGCTCGGCGGCGGTCCCGCGCCCCTGATCTCCGGCCTGCGCTTCCGGCCGCAGGGCACGAGCGAGGTCGCCCTGCCGAGGCTTGCTCCCGTGGAGAAGGAGCTGCCCCGCGAGAAGGAGACCCTGCGGATTACCTATCGCATCTATACCATCGAAGAGAACGGCGGGGTCAGGGGCGAGGAGGCGGGGTAGGGTGTGCGCCTCGACCGTAAGAACCGGGAGCCGTAGAGCCCAACCATGCCTGGTCGTTCCGATGATCGGGTCTTCGTTTGACACTGACAATCATTGTCAATTAAGGTTATAGCCTTGTTCGATGAGTTAGTGGGGGATCCACGCGGGGCTGGCTGTAAGGAGGGTCTGTTGAGCAAGGTGTTGGTGACGGGAGCCGCGGGGTTCATCGGCTCGCATCTGGTGGACCGCCTGCTGGTCGAGGGGCACGAGGTGGTGGGTGTGGACTCCTTCACAGGCTATTACGCGAGGAACATCAAGCGACGAAACCTCTCCAGGGCGCTCGTGCACAAGCGGTTCCGTCTCGTGGAGGGGGACCTGTGCCGCATGCAGCTGCGCGCCATCTGCGAGGGCGTGGACCGGATCGCTCATCTCGCGGGCGAGCCCGGGGTGCGCTCCAGCTGGGGGGAGCCGTTCGAGATCTACCTAGAGCGAAACGTGTACGCTACGCAGCGGCTCCTGGAGGCCGTCTCGGCGAGCGGGACACGACGTTTCGTGTACGCCTCTTCCTCGTCGGTCTACGGGCCTGACGGCGGGGGGCCGGTGGCCGAGGACGCCACGCGGAGGCCCGCTTCGCCCTACGGCCTCTCCAAGCTCGCTGCCGAGGAGCTGATCGACCTCTACGGCAGGGAGAGGGGGGTACCGGCCACAGTGCTCCGGTACTTCACGGTGTACGGGCCGCGACAGCGCCCGGAGATGGCGATCTCGCGGTTCATCTCGCTCGCCTCGCGGGGGGAGGCCGTGGAGGTCTTCGGCGATGGGACCCAGATGCGCGAGATGACCTACGTCTCGGACGTGGTGGACGCCACCGTGGCCGCCCTGGAGGCGCGGCCCGGTGATCGGCCCCGGGTGTACAACGTCGGGGGCGGGTCGCGGACGACGGTCGGGAACCTCGTGGAACTGGTCGGGGAGGCCTTGGGCGAGCGGCCGGAGGTCCGGTACGAAACGCGCGTCCCCGGGGACGTGCATTCCACCTGGGCCGACCTCCGCCGCGCGGCGCGGGAGTTGGGCTACGAGCCCCGGGTCTCCCTCGAAGAGGGTGTAGGGGCGCAGATCCGCTGGGCGCTCGCCGAACGCCGGGCGCCGAGCTTGGCCTAGAGACACTGGTTTGACCGAGGCGGTTATCATCGCGGTCTCGCTCTACATGCCGGGCCACCTCTTGGGCGGGTACCTGACCGGGAAGGGGGACGGGTGGGCAGAGTCGGCGCTGCTCCGCGTCGCCTGCGCCGCCGCCGTCTGCACGCCCGTTCTGGTGGCGCTGGCCGTCCTCGGGCGGTTCGAAACCCCCTTCATCCTCGGCGCGCTCGGCGTGTGCGCAGCCGTCGCCTGGGTTCTGTTACCGAAGAGCGAGTTCCGGGCCCGTCCCGGGTGGTGGGACCTCGGTGCCCTGGGCGCGGTGATCGGCGGCTTCGCCCTCTACGCCCACCCGGCCGAGTACGTGATCAAGGACCGCGATCCGGGCGTCTACTCGGTGGTGGCCGCCAAGCTCGCCCGCACCGGGGAGCTGCTCATCAGGGATCCCCTCGTCGGCGCGGTGGAGCCCTTCCATGAGTTCGAGTATGGGGTCAAGTACCCCGGCTTCTATATCCACGGGGACGGCCTCATCGTGACGCAGTTCTTCCCCGGCACCTTCGCCCTCTTGGGTATCGGGGATCTGATGGGTGGGCTCTGGGGTGGGCTGTACCCGGTGCTCGTCTTCGGTGCCCTCTCGGTAGGGGCAGCGTCCGTGCTGGGCGGGGAGCTCTTCGGGCGTTGGGCGGGGCTTATCGGGGCCACACTCTTGGCCGTGAGCTACGCCCAGGTCTGGTGGGCGCGCTATCCGTCGAGCGAGGTTTTGACCCAGTTCTTCGTCCTGTCCGGCCTGTGGCCCGCCCGGTTCGTCCGGCGCCGGGAGGCGGTGACGGGGATTTTGGCCGGTGCCCTGCTCGGCGGTGCGATGCTCGTCAGGGTGGACGCCTTTCTGGCGGCGGCCGCCGTTCCGTTGCTGGTCGGGCGTGACCTCCTCCTCGGGCACCCCTTGGGGCGGTGGACCCTGGTGTGCGTCCCGCTGCTCCTGTTGGGCGGGACGGCGCTGCTCTACGCGGCGACCCTCGGTGAACGCTACCTGGACCTCATCTACGAGCTTCGTGTCCCGGGCCTTGCTTCGCGGCTGGCCCCGTACCTCCTGGGGGCCACGCTCCTCGTGGCGCTCACCGTATGGGCGCTGCGCCGGCGGTGGAGCGTGGTCGCCCCGGGCACCTGCTGGCGCTCCGCGGGCGTGACGCCGCCCTGATGGCGGCCCTGACTCTCGTGGCTCGTGGGGGCCGCCCTGTGGGCCTACTTCGTCCTGCCGGAGCCCTGGAAGGGCCTGCCGGAGTGTTGGGGGGTGACGCGGGCCCCATGGCGCAGTTCCACCCCTACGATCGGCAGGCCGTGGTGAGAATGGTGTGGTTCCTCACTCCCGCCGTGGCGGTCCTGGGGATGGTGGGTCTGGCCCTGGCGGCGTATCGCCTCGACGAGGCGCGGGCCCTCCTTCTGGGGGCGGTACTTGCGTTCGGGGTGCTGTACGTCGCGCTCCCCAACGTGGCGCCGGACCTGCCGTGGGCCACCCGGCGGTTCGTCCCGGTCGTTTTCCCCGGTCTCTGCCTCCTCGCCGGGAGCGCGATCGTGGAGGCGGGACGGACGCTGGGGAGAGGCCTGGGCGCAAAGGTGGGGGTCTTCAGGGGTGTTGCCCCGGCCGTCTTCGCGATCGCGCGGTCCGCGTACGTCGCATGGCCCGTCTACGGTGTGCGAGAGCTCGCGGGGGCGGTGGAGGGCCTGGGTGAAGAGGGTCGAAGGGGTGATCCCCCTTCTCGGGTGGTGTACGTCGAGCTGCCGGGCGATGACTATGCCGCCACCCTGGATTACCTCTACGGGCGTCCGGTCCTGCCCTACGCCAGAAAGCAGTTTCGCCGGGAAATACCCCATCTGCAGGAGGTCGAGCTTCTCGAGGATGCCGTCTACGTGACCGTCGAGGGGGGACCGGAGCCCGACTTCCCGGGCCTGCGATTGCGCGAAGTGGGCAGGGAGAAGATAAGCTTTCAGCGGCTCGAGGACGGCTTCAAGAGCGTCCCGCGCGACACCTACGAGGAGCGGCAGGAGTTTCGCATCTACGAACTGGAGCGGAGCGGTTGAGGTTTCGGCTGGCGCTCATCTGCGTCGGGTTGACCGTGCTTTTGGCGCTCGCCCTCGCGGTGGCGCCGGTCGACTTCGTCGGGGCCTTGAGCTACGCGGCGGACCACCCCTTCGGAGTGGCGCTGGCCCTCGTGGCCTACACGGGAGCGTTCGCCCTCAGGGCCGCTTCGTGGCGCCCGCTCGTCGCAGCGCCGGTTTCGCGCATGAGGCTCTTCACGCTCCTCATGGGCGCGCTCTTCCTCAACCACGCCGCGCCCGCGAAGGCCGGCGACTTCGCCCGCATGTATGCCATTTCCAGGAGGGGTATGAGCGCGGAGGAGGCGGTAGTTAGCGTCCTGGTGAGCAGGGTGGTGGACCTCGCTGGCCTGCTCGTGGTCCTCGGTGTCGCCTTGACGCTGGCCGGCGGCTACGGGTGGGAGCGGGCGGTACTCCCCGCGCTCCCGATCGTCGGCGCGATCGCCGCTCTCCCCACGCTCTCGCGCCTGAGGCTACGGCTTCCCAAAGCTTTGCGCGGGAGCTCGGGGCGGCTTGCCGCCCTGGCCCTGCGCGCGGGGAGGGCGCGGGCGGCTTTGCGGCATCATTCGCCGGGTGTTCTCTTGCGGTCCTTCGCTTTCGCGGTGCCGGCGTGGGTGCTCGAGGCCGGCATCCTCTGGGCCATCGGGAGGGGGCTCGAGATGGGGCTCTCGCCCGCGCAGGTCGTCGCGGCGACCTGCTTCGCGGTCCTCGTCGCGGCCGTCCCGCTCACGCCCGGGTCCTTAGGCACCTACGAGGCCGGGATGGTCGCCATCCTGCTGGCCTTCGGGGCGTCGCTGGAATCCGCCTTCGCCGCCGCCGTCGCGACCCACGCCATGAAGTTCTTGTACGCCTTCGCCGCCGCCCCCTTCGCTTTCGGGGAGGGGCTCGCGGCCGTCCGGAAGGGAGGGGCCAATGAAGCCGGCCTCCAGCTTTGAGATAGTCGCCGCCCGTTGCTGGAACGTCCTCAACGAGGGCAAGTCGTTCCACCCGGTCTTCGTCCTTGGAATTTTCCTGCTGTTGCACCTCGGGGAGATATCGAGCGGAAGCTTCTGGGCCCGGGCGCTCCCGTCCCTCGCGCTCGCGGCGCCCTTCGTGATCCTCTTCGTCCGCTACGACTTCCCGCTGAGGCTGCGGTGGACGCTTTGGGTCTTCCTCGCGGCGTTCCTCGTCGTCTTCCGCTTCGTGGATCTGGCGGCGCTTGGGCTCGCCCTCGGGCTCTACGTCTTCTTCACGGTCTTTTTCTGGGGAACCTTCTACTATCATCTCAGAACCGGGGCCCCGAAGACGAACTTCGTCCGTTTCTGGAAGCTCGTCCTCGAGAACCCGGACTCGACGAGCGGCAACTTCCAGGAGCAGGTGCCCAAAGCCCTCCTGACGCTCTTCGTGCTGGAGTACCTCATGGCCGAGCCTCTGAGCCTCGGCCGGGCCCTGCTCGTGCTCGGTTTCGCCCTCGCGGTCGGGGTGGCCTCGTACCTGGTTCACAGGCTCTTCTTCGACTGGAAGCCCGTCTACCCGTCGGAGCCCACACGGGAGGTCAACGAGGACGGGCCCTTGGCAAAGCGTGTGATCGTGGTGGTCATCGACGGCTGCCGGCTTGACCGCTTCCACGAGGCCGAGAAGCCCTACCTGGAGAGGATGATGGCCCGGGGGACGGTCTACAAGACGGTGGAGACCGCCTACCCGGCCCGGACGGTCGTCTGCTTCTCGTCGATGTTCACCGGGGCGGCGCCGGAGAGGCACGGCATAGCGTCGAACCTCGTCCTCAAGCTCGGCCTCAAGGTCGAGAGCGTATTCGATGTGCTAAAGCGGCACGGGAAGGTCGGGCGGCTCGTTGGCATCGCGCACCTCATCGACGCCTTTGGGGACGACGTGGCTAGCGTGACCAGCGTCGCGCACAACGACAAGATAGACCAGAACCTCATCGCCGCCGCCCGGCGCGAGCTCGAGGCGCACGACCCCGAGCTCCTGATCCTCCAGCTGCTCGCGGTGGACCAGAACGGGCACACGCGGGGCACCTACTACCCCGAGTACGTGGAGCGGATCGAGATCACGGACAGGCTCATCGAAGGCTTCATGGTTTGGTGCGAGGAGAAGGGCTACCTTGAGGACGCCGCCGTGATCCTCATGGCCGACCACGGCCAGGGACGTGGCATCGGCGCCCACGGCCACCTCTCCGAAGGCGAACGCTTCGTCCCGTTCGCCATGTGGGGAGAGGGCATAACGGAGGGCCGTATCGTCGAGGAACCCCGCTCCATCCTCGACCTCGCACCCACGATCTGCTACCTCCTGGGAGTCGAGCCGCCGGCCGGCTCTACGGGCCGCGTTCTCATGGAGGCCCTCGATCGGAGTAAGGCGTGAAGCGCCTCGCCGTCTTCGTGCCCGCCAAGGACGAAGAGGCCACTATCGGGCAACTCCTCGACCGACTCGCGTGCGTCCGGGTACACGGCTGCAAGCTTTTCGCGATCGTCGTGGACGACGGCTCGACGGATCGCACCGCGCAACTCGCGGGCGGGCGGGGCGCCCTCGTGGTCCGGCACCTCGAGAACGGGGGCCTCGGGGCGGCGGTTCGCACGGGGCTGCGGACCGCGGTGGAAAGCGGGGCCGACCTCGTCGCCTACCTCGACGCGGACCTAGAGTACAGCCCGGAGGACATCCCCCGCCTCGTCGAGCCGGTGCTCGCCGGGCGGGTGGACTACGTGCTCGGGAGCCGTTTCCTTGGTGGGAGCCGCGGGGTGCGCGGGATGAGGCTCTACCGGCGGGTCGGCAACCTGTTCTTCACGCTCCTGCTCGTGCTCCTGACGCGCCGTTGGATGACCGACGGGCAGACGGGGATGCGGGCGTTCTCGCGGGAGGCCGCCTCCCGCGCCGAGATCGTGCACGACTACAACTACGCCCAGGTCCTCACGCTCGACCTGCTTCGCAAGGGCTTCCCGTTCGAGGAGGTCCCCGTCCGCTACGCCCCGCGCGAGCACGGCCGGTCGTTCGTGAGCTGGCGCTACCCCCTGAAGGTGCTGCCGGCCATATGGCGCGAGCTGCGGGAGCCGTAGCGCGGCCGCGGTATACTCAGGACGGGA
This sequence comes from Rubrobacter sp., assembly GCA_016781705.1. GTDB lineage: Bacteria > Actinomycetota > Rubrobacteria > Rubrobacterales > Rubrobacteraceae > Rubrobacter_F. Next base: position 4,093 of record JADDPV010000078.1, on the reverse strand, counting down.
ACGTGGAAGAGAGGAGCGCGCAACGTGGCGAGAGTAGTGCTGGCCGGCGCGAAGATGGGGGAAGATTTCGTCGAGGATTCGGTCTAGGCGTGTCGTCTAGTCGGGCGCGTCCACGGCGTTGAGAAGGGGGAAGACGAGGTGTCGGGCATAGATCGGCCGTCGGGGAAAACCCCGTTCCACTTTGAAATGAGGAGGGCGGGCGAGCTTTCGGAGACGGTGTGGGACTCGTACCGCGCGATCCTGGAGGGCGCTTTGGCGGCGCAGGAGCGCAACGTGAAGCTTACGCTCCACGTCTTCGAGAGCGGCATGGAGACGATGGAGCGGGGGGCGGAGCTGAACCGCCTCGCCGCGCTCGAGCTGGCGAAGAGGATGCGCGAGAGGCGCGAAGCCCTGGAGGCGCTCTCCCGAGACTCCACGGATGCCTACGAGGGCTTCCTGGGCTCCCTCTCCCCGTACTATCGGGAGGTTTCGGAGAGCCCCGGGGAGAACTTGCGTGGCGATGACCGGGACTGAGCCGCGCCGGGCTACGCTCGCGGGTGGGGCTTGAAGGAGCGGTCCTTTTCTTGTAAGACTTGGGGGCGAGGTCGGCGAGGGGCGAACCGAAGGGCGGGTTAGCGCCAAGGGGTGAAGGGGGATCGCGTTCGGAAAGGCCCTCGAGAGGGGCCAACCTCCGGAGGTTCGGACGGAGTGCGTCAACTGGCGGCCGGCGTTCTGCATCGCAACTCGTTGGAGTCGTGGACCAAGCTCGCGCCGGACCTGTACCCGCACCAGTGGAGCTGGGACTCGGCGTGCATCGCGCTCGGGCTCGCCCACCTGGACAACCGGCGCGCCACGCGCGAGCTGGAGACGCTCTTCGCGGGGCCATGGGCGACGGGGAAGGTCCCGCACGTCATCTTCAACCCCGACGCGCCGCCCCCAGGAGCTACTTCCCGGACGCCAAGCGGTGGAACTCCTCCGCCCTCTCCGAGCACGCCCCTTCTTCGGCGCACACCAGCGGTCTGTGCCAGCTGCCTGTCTCCACGCCATAGCCGTCCTGCGCATCTGGCGACCGCCCTGAGCGGCGCGCCCGGGAGGAGGGCAACGACGCGCCGTGCCGAGCGCGCCCGCGCCTTCCTGCGCGGCAACTACGGTGGGCTCTTCGCCTGGTACCGGTATCTGGCGAGCGCCCGCGATCCCGAGGAGTCCGGCCTCGTCTCTCTACTACCCCGAGCCCCTACGAGTTTAGCGTGCTGCCCGTGGACGTTCTCGGGCAGGTTACGAGCAGTTCCTGGGGCATGCGATCCACCTCTCCGACGATGGGCACGAAGCCGTGATCGAGGAGAAGCCCGAGGTCCGAAAGGCCGGCGGCGTCTACTACACCCGGACCTACGTCGGGACCATATCGTCGAAAAGACCGTCGGCAAGCTGCTAGAGGCCAAGCGGCCCGGACCGCGCGGAGGGGCGAGCCGGCTGAAGATAGTGGACCCGGCCTGCAGCTTGTTCCTGATCGGGGCGTATCGCTACCTCCTCGACTGGCACCGCGACCGCTACGTGGAGGACGGCCCCGAGAAGTGGTCGAAGGTGCTCTACGAGGGACCCGGCGGCACGTGGCACCTCACCATAGACGAGAAGAAGCGCATCCTCCTCAACAATATCCGCGGCGTGGACATAAACTCGCGGGCCGTCGAGGTGACGAAGCTCTCGCTGCTCCTGAAGGTGCTCGAAGGCGGGTCCGAGTCGTCGCTCGCCACGCAGCTACGCATGTTCCAGGGTCGCGCCCTGCCCGACCTCGACGACAATATAAAGTGTGGCAACTCCGTGATCGGCCCCGACTTCTACGAGGACGAACAGATGATGCTCCTCAACGAGGAGGAGCACTACCGCATCAACGTCTTCGACTGGAAAGTGGAGTTCCGCAGGTCTTCGTCGGCGAAGGAACCGGCTTCGACGCCGTGATCGGCAACCCGCCCTACGTCCGCATCCAGACGCTCAAGGAGTTCGCCTCCGTCGAGGTCGAGCACTACAAGAAGGCGTATCGCTCCGCGGGCAAGGGCAACTACGACATCTACGTCGTCTTCCTCGAGCGAGGTTTGGAACTGCTCAACAAGATCGGACGGCTCGGCTACATCCTGCCGCACAAGTTCTTCAACGCCGAGTACGGCGCGCCGGTACGCGAGCTGATCTCCTCCGGCAAGCATCTGTCCGAGATAGTTCACTTTGGAGACGAGCAGGTCTTCGCGGGCGCGACGACCTACACTGCATTGCTGTTCCTCGACAAAGCCGCGTGCGACGAGTTCCGCTTCCAGAAGGTTGACGACCTGACCGCGTGCGGACGGAGGGCGCGGCCGAAGAGGGTGCGCTACCGGCCACGAGCGTCACCGCCGACGAATGGAACTTCGTCGTAGGTTCGGGGGCGGAGCTGTTCGAGCGGTTGCGGCGGATGCCGGTGAAGCTTGGAGACATAGCCAGTATCTTCGTCGGGCTTCAAACGAGCGCCGACAAAGTGTATGTGCTAGAAGGGCTTAAACGCTGGTGTGAGTTTCGAGATCACCACCCTAGCAAGTCGGCGAAGGCCAACCCCGAGGGGGCGCCCCAGTTGATCGTTGAGCCAGATGCAGAAGTAGTAGTCGTGCAGCCCCACCCTCCCCGCCAACTGCACCCGCAACCCACTCAGCAACTCGTGGGGGCCCCGCTCCCGCCACAGAGACCCAAAGCGTTGATGAACAGCTTATCGTAGACGCCGCTCCTTCAGCGGTATTCATAAATACTGAACCTCAACCTCGTAACCGCAGTGAGCAAACCATCCGGCGGCGTCACCAGGCGTGATCTTAGAGAGAGCCTCCGCCATCATCGCTTCGAGGAGAGCTTCGTGGGTGCGCGCCCTGAGCTTTCTTAGGATGTTCTTTATCTTGGAGAACGCTACCTCGATCGGGTTTAGGTCCGGAGAGTAGGAGGGCAGAAAACACCAACTGCGCGCCCCTCTGTTCGATCAGCTCCCTTATCTTTTGTGGCCTGTGTGCCCCGAGGTTGTCGAGCATCACAACCTGCCCCTCACAAAGCGTCGGAGCCAGAAAATGCTCCACGTAAGCCTCGAAGGCTTTCGCATCGGTGGCGCCCTGGATGCACATGGCTTCTTCTCCCATCCCACGAAGGCTCATCGAGGCGATCAGCGTCGTGTTCTTGCCGCGGTTTGTTGGGACCTTGCCGTATGCTCTTAGGCCTTTCGGAGCTCGCCCTCTCAGGCGGTTCATCGAGGTGTGCCTACCGCTCTCGTCCACGAACACCAGTCGCCTCACGTCGAAGCGATAAACTAGCCACCGCCACAGAGCCCGCAGTCCCTCGTCGCGCGTTCTTGGGCTACCTTGGCCTTTTTTTGAGCGGCCACTCGCCCGGAAGCCGAGCTATGTTACGACTCATCGTCGCCTCCTCCTTCCTGGGCTGGCCGCCGCCGTCGACGGCGGCGGTCAGCAGCACCCTGAGCCTCAGATCTTTGGAGTAGGTTTCATGTCCGCAGGCTAACACGTGGATCGACCCTTATGAGTATCGTTGTCAGGGCAGCAATGCCAAGAAAAACCAGGGCCGTTTAGAGAAGGTGCCCCGGCCAGAAAAAGGATCACTAATGCCGCGTCGGTTCAGCGGTTTGGGAGGCAACCTGCTCCCGCACGAACGTCTCTAGCCTTGTAAGCGGAACACCGAAGGTACAGGCGATTTCGTCCATCTCGATGGCTGAGTCGTACGTTTCCATGCCCGCTAGTATCCAAGGCATCGGGTCGGGCAGCGGAACCGGTTCCCCTATTGCCACGAATTGTACAGAGATTGGGCGTCCCAGCACACGCTCGTAGGTCGCTACCACATCGTGCCACGACAGTGGTTCGGGTCCACCGATCGCCAGATACTGGTTTCGTGCCGCCGGGTGGTCTACCGCCGCTATGGCGAACGCAGTAACATCACGGTTGGAGATGAAGTTGTGGCGGCGACGCCCCTCTCCGACCAAGGTAACCGGTTGGCCTTGCAGGGCGGGCATGCCTACCACCACTGCTGCCCAGATTTCCATGAACGGTGTGGGGGCAAGGATCGTGTACTCCATCCCGCTCTCTCGTAGGGATGCTTCGCT
>JADDPV010000211.1:3343-5116 GCA_016781705.1 Rubrobacter sp. | reverse complement strand
CGTCGAGCGCGACGTCGCGGTGAGGTACCTGCTGAACAAGGGCTACGTCGAGGAGGGCGCGGGAACGGGCCCCGCTTCTTACAAGATCACCCCCTCCGGGGTCGAGCGGGTGGGGAGGATGCGCGGCCTCATTTCCGAACCGCCGCCCCGAGAAGGCGAAAGGAGTGGGATGAGCGAGAAGATGCAGGCGCGGCTTTTGTCCCTGCTGACGGTGGCGATATTCCTGGGGTTGAACCGCCAGGCCAAGAAGTTCATAGACAAGCGGGTCCCCGAACGCTGGGGCGTCGGTGACGACCTCTTGGAGGCCACCCTACAGGGCGCGGCGCGCCTGGCCGCCGTCGTGGCCGCCTCGGTGCTGGTGCGGCGATTGGCGGAGTCGCGTCGCTGAGCGGCGAAACCGATGAGCCGGGTCGGGAACCGTAGGGAAACCACCGACAAACCGCAGATCAGGCAGGAGGCAAGGATTTGAGCAAGGACGCGCAGAAGCGGATCGTGGCGGTGCTGTCCACCGCGTTGGCGGCGTGGGCGGCGACCAGGCTGGCGGGTTCTTTCTTGGACGAGCCCGAGGAGCGAGGAGCGCGGGACGACGTGAAGGAAGCGTTGGTGCAGGGCGCCTTCACGGTGGCCGCCACCATCCTGGCGTCCTGGACCATCCGCAACGTGCTGAGCAAGCGTTGGGGGGCTTGAGGGGCGCGACCGGTAGCGTTTGGTTTCTCGCGCTTACAGCGTCTTCCATGGTGATCGGCCCGCGTGGCGGTAGCCGCAGTGCCGAAGAGACCCTGCACGTCCCTGGCCGTAATCGCCGAGAGCGCCCGTCCCATCGCCTCGACCGGGGCGCCGCGTGTCCTGGCCCCGGCCCGCCTCGACGATCTACTGTCTCAAGTCCACCGAGTAAGCCCTCATACGGGCATGATGCCGTCAGCCCAAACTTGCTGCAATCCGCGGTAGCATGCTTAACTCACCGCCCTATTCTTGGGTAAGGCCCTGGTTCTCCGCCTCCTCCCTCGCCGCGCTCTGGGCCTCCCCTGCCACCCGCTGGACCCTCTGCTGGGCGTCTTGGGCTGTCTCCTGGGCCTTCTCCACGAGGGTGTCGCGGGCCTCGCCCATCACCTCGTGCTCCTGGCTGGTTTGGGGTATCGCCAGCCCGACGGCCGCCCCGGCGCCTACGGCCAGCGCTCCCACGGCCAGGGGGTTCTCCCGCAGCATCCGCTGGAACCCGCCGCTGGCCCGCCGGGCCTGGTACCGGGTCTGGTCGCCCAAGCGGCTAACCCGATCCCGAGCCTGGCTTGCGGCCTGCCCCGCCCTGTCCTGGGCCTGGGTGGCGGTCCCTCCGACCCCGTCGCGGGCCCGCTCCATAGCCTGGCCCGCCGAAGGACCGCTCGTTCCCCGCCCCTCCTCGTAGCGGGGCGGGTAGTCGTAGTCAGGCGGCACGCGATCGTAAGCGGGAGGATAGTCGTAGGCCCTATCCCGGTAGCGCTCCTGTCCCGAGCTCTGCCTCCTGGTGCTCACGAGTAGCCAGCCGAGGCCTATGCCGGCAAGCGCCGCCGGTAGGGGGTTCGCTCTTATGGTTTCCACGATGCCCGATCCCGCCTCTTGAGCCTTTCCCACCGTGGCCTCCCTGACCCGGTCCTTGGCCTGCTCCTTGAGGTTCTCGGGGGAGAGCCTCTCCTGGATGGCGTCCACCGTCTCGCTCATGCCGGCCCGGGTTCGGTCGATCTCGGCGCGGGTCTGCTCGACCTCGTCGGCCTCCGCCCCACCGCCAACGCCACCGCC
>JADDPV010000211.1:0-3310 GCA_016781705.1 Rubrobacter sp. | reverse complement strand
TTCGGGTCCGCCCACGGGGTCCGCTAAGGGACCGCCCGGATCTCCGGGCCCCTCGGCGAGCGGGTCGCGCCTTACCTCGTCCGGTCTGTCTGGTCTTTCGCCCATCGCTGATCCTCCTTTAGGGTCTCCATCGTCTGGCGGGGCGCGAAGTCCTCTCGCTTGAGGGCGTCGAGCGCTCTCCTTACCAGCAAGTAGCCTACGGCGGCCACGACCAGCCCGACTAAGAGCGCCGAGAGCCACAGGGGCATGACGTTGTCTAGCAACACGATGACCCCGGCGAGTATCGCCAAAAGCCCAGCGTAGGCCACGGCGCCCCCGGCTGCCAAAACGCCCACGTGCTTCCCGGCGCGGGAAGCCTTCTCGCTCATCTCGGTCTTGGCGAGGTTCACCTCCTGGCGCACAAGCGTCGAGGTCTCTTGGGCCAGCTCCGCGAAGAGTTCGCCGAGCGAACGATCGTCCCTGCCTTCTTGCATCACTCCCTCCTAAGAGCCCCGAGGGGGCTCCGTGCGCTCCCCCTCGCTCAGGGGTTGCCCCGCCGTCGGAAGGTCTCCCTCCACGGCACGCGGGGGAAGAGCCGTACCGGGAGGCTCCCGGGTTCCGTGGGTTACCGTTGCCCCGCTGATCGCGGTGGGGGTTGTGCTAGGGCCGTCTGCCGCAGAAGCGTCCTGCTCCTGCGAGGAGCTCTTGAGGAACCGGGTTGCGAAGAACCCCAGGGCAGCGGCGGCGCCCAGGAAGAGGGCCGGCCTGCGGCGGGCGACGCCCCGCACCTCGTCGATGATCTGGTCCGCGTCCGTTTCGCGCAGGTACCCGGAGAACCGCTCGACCTGGTCGGAGGCCCTGTCGGCGTACTGGGCGATCGGCCCTTGGCCCTGACCTCGCAGCTGGTGGGCGGTCTCCCGGAGCGCCGTTTGGACGGGCACCATCCTCTGGGAGGCCTGGTGTTTTTGGTTGTCCAGTTGGGACTTGACCTGCTCGCTGCCCCGGTTCGCCAACTGACCGGCCCGCTGACGGGCCTGCCGGGCGAGCTGGTGGGTCTGTTGCCTCGCCTGCTCCGTTGCCTGGCCGCCTTGAGTATTGCTCCCTGTCTCCGTGGGTGCAGTGCCAGGATAGCGCTCCACGACATCTCCTCCTTCGTTGCCTACGGTCGTACACAGGCCCCGAGACCGAATCCCCGAACCCTCCTCCCTGGCCATCTATGCCCAGCGCTACGACAGGTAAACCAGCCGAGCGCAAACGGTAGTTTCGGCGGCGACGCCCGAAGGGGACCGCTACTTAGCGCCGGGACACCCCTACGGAGAGAAGCTGCGGCGCGGCCCGCAACCCGAACTGCCCGCGAGGGCTCTGTTTGGCGAGGGTGGGCGCGGGGAACCTAAAGCGAACGATCGAACGGAAGGAGATTCTCAGCGATGAGTACGCTCTCTACCGCCGCTTGGGCGGCCCACAACCTCGGGATCGGCGCCTCCTTGGGGGGGTTGCTCTTCGGCAAGGTAGCTTTGAACCCGAGCCTCGGCGTCATCGACTCCAAGCCCGAGCGCGGCAAGGTTTTGAACAAGGCCTGGAACCGCTACAACGCGATCAACGTCGCCTCGTTCGGCACCGCGGCTGCGACCTGGTTTTTTGGCCGGGCCGGGCTCTCGGGCGGCGAGATCGACGAAGAGACCCGCAACCTCGTCCTCGCCAAGGACGTCTTGTTCGGCGTCGCGGCCCTGACCGGTCTGGTCAGCACGATCGGGGGCTTACAGCTCTCCCGTCAGGCCCCGGAAGGGGCGACGCCGATAGAGTCGGGGACCACGCCCGCGGACGAGACGCCCGAGAAGGCGGCCAGGCTGCTGCGGATGGTGAACGTGCTGGGGAACGTGAACATCGTGCTCATCGGCGCCATCGGCGTCATAACGACGATCCTCTCCATGAAGGCGACCGAGTCGACGCGTTTTAGCGCTTTGTCGCGGTTCTTGCCTTAGGAAGGCGCCTGGACCGACGCGCAAACACCCGACTGAGGGACGATCACGGCCCGTTGCTCCCGCTTAACCCGTCGCAAAACGGGGCTCGGGCGCGTAAGCCCGCCAACGTCACGAGGCCCGGCCCAAGAGCCGGGCCTCTCCCAAGCAGCAGGGGCAGATAGTCGGCGTCCTTGGTGCGCAGGGAGGCGCCGGCGCTGCAAGGTGAAGCACCGCTACGGTTCTGGACGGAGGACGGCCCGCCCCCGCACAGGCGATAGCGGGTAGCTGGGGCGCTGGGAGTAGGGAGGCTGCCCCGCTGCCTCTACGGCGTCTTACGGTGTGGTTGACCCGCACCACCGGTGCACAACGCTTACTACGAAGAGGTGCGCAAGCGTTCATGTGCCCGTGGTTCACACGGGTCAACGTCATCGCCAACCGCCATGGGTGTTTGCGCCTGGCCTGGGAGCGGGGGTCGCCTCGACCATTCCTCGGGAACTCAAAGGGGCCAGCGCGTGCCTCCCAGCTCCTCGACGACCCACCGCTCCAGCTCGGCTTCGACGTGCGCCCATCCGTTCGGCCCTTCGCCTTGCCTCCACTCCAGCACCGTTAGACGCGTGCGCCCCTCCCCCGCTTCGGAAGCCAAGAGCCTTATCTTCTGCACGGGGGTGGGAGCGCCGACGAAAGCGCTTGGCAGCCCCTTCAGGAATCCTTTCCTCGTCGCATGCGTCCGAGCGAAAAGCGCCGTCGTTTCGGTGCGCTCGCTCAGAGACGCGCGAAACCCTCGAAGCCAAAGGTGGGTCTCTGCCCTGTTGAGGACCTCTCTGGGCGGACGCTCCACCAAAAAGTCCATGTCTCGTCTCCTTTGAGCAACCTTTAGGAGCATAGCCCACCGGTGCGGGTGGCACGGTCTGGTGTTGGTTCAACTGCAATGCAAAGTACTGTGAGGCGAAGAGGAAGTCCATGCCTTCGGACTCGAACCGGGAGATCCTGCGGTACAGCGTCCTCTCCGAGGATCCCGTCTCCTCGGCGTGCTCCGCGACGGGCAAGCCGAACAGGACGAGCGGCCTTATCTCCTCGTATGCGAACTGCTCGGGCCACAGGCACAAAAGTTCGAGCTGTTCCCATTCGTCGGTCGGCTCCACGCGCCTCCGGCGGCGTCTCGCTTCCCCCATATCTTCGTCCCCCTTCCGCTACATGCTGCGTTGTGGAGGGAGAACCATGCCACATCATGGGGTTACGGGCCACCTCAGAGCGATCGGCGGTGGTTCGTCCGGTTCCTGCCACTCGGATGACGGATATGTGTAGCGTCGGCTATGGCTAAGTACCCGCTGGTAAGTTCGTGCGACGCGGGTTACGCTACGCCTCTACGC
>JADDPV010000175.1 GCA_016781705.1 Rubrobacter sp. | reverse complement strand
GGGGGGCAGGACCGTGGGAGCGGGCGTCGTCACCGAGATAGTGGAGTAGGCGCGTGGCCGTATCTAAGATAAGGATAAAGCTCAAGGCTTACGACCACGAGGTCATAGACAAGACGGCGAAGTCGATAGTCGACACGGCAGAGAGGACTGGGGCCTTTGTTTTCGGCCCCGTCCCCCTGCCGACGAAGAACAGCAGGTACACGGTGATCCGGGGCCCCTTTAAGCATAAGGACGCCCGCGAGCACTTCCAGCTAAACCAGCACAAGCGCCTCATAGACATCCAGCAGCCCACGCCACGCACCGTCGATTCGCTGCAGCGGCTGGACCTGCCGGCGGGCGTGAACATCGAGATAAAGGCGACCTGAGATGGCTACGGCGGTTTTCGGACGCAAGAAGCACATGACCCAGGCGTTTCAAGACGACGGCACCCTCGTGAGCGTGACTGTGCTCGAGGTCGAGCCGAACTTCGTGACCGCGGTCAAGACCGCCGGCACGGACGGCTACGACGCCGTTCAGGTAGGGTTCGGGATCGTGCCGACGCGCAAGGTCAACAGGCCACATGCGGGTCAGTTCGAGAAGCACGAGACCCCGCCACGCCGGCACCTCAAGGAGCTGCGTGGCGTCTCGGGCGAGGTCGGCGACACGATCAGCGCCGACGTGTTCGAGGTCGGGGACAAGGTGCACGTCACGGCTACCTCGAAGGGCAAGGGTTTCCAGGGGACCGTCAAGCGCCACGGATTCGGCCGGGGGCCGGTCTCGCACGGCTCGCACAACGTCCGCGCGCCAGGTTCCGTGGGGGCGTCGGCGGACCCCTCGCGCATCTTCCCGGGGCAACGGATGCCGGGGCAGATGGGCAACAAGGGCACGACGGTCAAGAACCTGCGGGTGGTGGCCGTGGACGCCGAGAACAACGAGCTGTGGGTGCGCGGCGGGGTGCCGGGTGGCAAGGGCTCGGTCGTCAGGATCCGGAAGGCGGGTGAGTAGGGTGACCGAACTTACCAAGAACCCAAAGGCGCACTTGTTCGACGCCAGGAGCGGCCAGCGATCTGACATGGAACTCTCCGGCCCGTACTTCACGACCGAGCCGAAGGAGCACGTCATACACCGGGCCGTGGTTGCCGAGCTTGACGCCCGGCGGCGCTTCACGGCCTCCACGCGGGGCCGGAGCGAGACCGCTGGTTCAGGCCGGAAGCTCTACCGCCAGAAGGGGACCGGCCGGGCGCGAGTAGGGGACGCCAATCCCCACAACCGCGTCGGCGGCGGCACCTGGGGCGGCCCCAAGCCGAAGAATGGCTACGGGGCCCACAAACGCATCAACCGCAAGGAGGCCCGGGCGGCGTTCTTCGGGGCGCTCTCGGCCAAGGCCGCCGACGGCGAGTTGTACGTGCTCGACTCGCTCGGGTTCGAGAAGCCTTCGACCAAGGAGGCGCGGGCGCTCTTCGAGAAGATGGAGTTGACCGGGCCGGTCCTCGTGGTCGTGGCGGAGGATGACGAGCACGCGGAGCTCTCGTTCAGGAACCTGCCCAAGGTGACGGTCACGCGGCCCTTCGAGTACGGGGTTTACGAGCTCTTGCGGGCTCGGGAGGTCGTGTTCTCGCGGGCGGCTTACGAGAGGCTCGCGGGGAATCGGGAGGACGGGTAGGTATGGATCCGCACCAGGTGATAATCCGGCCGGTCATCAGCGAGAAGAGCTATAACCTGATCGAGACGGAGAACCAGTACACGTTCCAGGTGGACAAGCGCGCGAACAAGAACCAAATCAAGCGCGCCATAGAGTCGGCCTTCGACGTGAGAGTTAGCAAGGTCAACACGGCCAACATGAAGAGCAAACCCAAGCGCCAGGGCCTGACGCGGGGCCGCACGGCGACTTGGAAAAAGGCTGTTGTCCGCCTCGCCGAGGGCGAGCGCATAGAGCTATTCGAGGGGGTCTAGCTAGGTGCCAGCGATACGTTACAAGCCGACGAGCGCGGGCCGCAGGAACTCCTCGGTCCTAACGCGCGACTCGGTCACCAGGGAGAAGCCGGAGAAGAAGCTCGTCGCTAAGCTGCACAAGAGTGGCGGGCGTAACAACCACGGCCGCATCACTACCCGTCACATCGGCGGCGGGCACAAGCGGCGGTATCGTCTCATAGACTTCAAGCGTCGCAAGGACGGGGTGCCGGCGACGGTCGCCGCAGTCGAGTACGACCCGAACCGCTCGGCTAACATTGCCCTGCTGCACTACCACGACGGCGAGAAGCGCTACATCCTGTGCCCGCGCAACCTGACGGTGGGCTCTATCGTCCAGAGCGGCCCCGACGCCGAGGTGGACGTGGGGAACGCGCTGCCGCTGAACCGCATCCCGGTCGGTACGGTGGTGCACGCCGTCGAGCTGGAGCCTGGTCGCGGCGCGCAGATGGCCCGCAGCGCCGGTACGAGCGCCCAGCTCGTCGCGCGTGAGGGGGATTACGTTACGCTGCGGCTCCCGAGCGGCGAGCGCCGCAGGGTGCGCTCGGAGTGCCGGGCGACCGTGGGCGTAGTCGGGAACCAGTCACACCAGAACGTGCGCTGGGGCAAGGCCGGGCGCAAGCGGCACCTGGGGATTCGTCCTACGGTTCGAGGGACCGTCATGAACCCGGTGGACCATCCGCACGGTGGGGGCGAGGGGAAGAGCACGCCTGGGCGTGCGCCCGTTACGCCGTGGGGCAAGATCACGCAGGGCTCGCCCACGCGCAAGAAGCACAAGCGGTCGGACGCCTTGATCGTCCGGCGTCGTCGTAAGGGAAGGAGGCGCTAGGAGATGACACGGTCGTCCAAAAAGCCGCCTTTTGTGGAGGAGCGCCTCATGGAGCGCATCCTCAGGATGAACGAAAACAACGAGCGTCGGATGGTGAAGACGTGGAGCCGCGCTTCGGTGATCTACCCGGAGTTCGTCGGCCACACCGTCGCCGTGCACGACGGCCGCAAGCACGTGCCCGTGTTCTGCACGGAGAGCATGGTCGGCCACAAGCTGGGCGAGTTCGCCCCGACGCGCACCTTCCGCACGCACCGTAAAGACGACCGAACCGCGAGGCGCCGATGAAGGCCGTTGCCAAGTTCGTTCGCATAGCTCCCCGCAAGGCGCGCCTCGTCGCCGACGAGGTCCGCGGCAAGAGCTACCCGGAGGCGGCCTCGCTGTTGCGCTTCACCAACAAGCGCGCCGCCAAGATCGTCGGCGACGTCCTGAACAGCGCGGCGGCCAACGCCGAGCACAATATGGAGGCGGACACCGACGAGCTGCGCATCAAGACCGTCAAGGTGGACGAAGGGCCGACGATAATGCGCTACAGGCCGCGCGCGATGGGGCGGGCTACCAAGATTCGCAAAAGGACCAGTCACATCACCGTCGAGCTTGAGGCGCCGGTCGGCGCGCCCGTGGCCGTGGCGGACACGCCCGAGGGCGAGGAGGAATAAATTGGGTCAGAAGATACACCCCGAGGGTTTCCGCCTCGGCGTCAAGCGCAAGGGTGATAGGGTAGAGCACAAGAGCAGCTGGTACTCTGACAGGGACTTCGCCGATCTTCTAGGTGAGGACTTGAGGATACGGGAGCACATCCAGAAAAAGCTCCAGCGTGCGGGGATCGCGAACATCACCATCCGCAAGGCTGCGGAGCAGGGCGAGATCGCGGTGGACATCTACACCGCCCGCCCCGGTATCGTGATCGGCAAGGGCGGCTCGGAAGTGGACGCTCTGCGCAACGAGTTGGAGCGCCTCACCAAAAAGAAGGTGCAGGTCAACGTGCGTGAGGTCTCCAGGCCGGAGCTAAACGCCGCGCTCGTCGCCGAGTCCATAGCGGAGCAGCTCGTGGGACGGGCGGCGTTCCGGCGGACGATGAAGCGCGCGCTCACGAGCGCGATGCGCAGCGGGGCTGAGGGCTGCCGCATCCGGTGCGGCGGCCGGCTTGGCGGCATCGAGATGAGCCGCAATGAGACCATCTCCGAGGGCCGGGTGCCGTTGCACACGCTCGACGCGGACATAGATTACGGGTTCCGCGAGGCCAAGACGCAGATGGGCCAGATCGGGGTCAAGGTTTGGATCAACCACGGCGTCCACGACGACGGCGGCGACTTCGACGGGGGGCGCAGGTAGACGATGCTCGTTCCGAAGAAGCTCAAGTACAGGAAGCCCCACCGGGGCAGGATGCGCGGGCAGGCCAAGGGCGGCACCGACGTGCAGTTCGGCGAGTACGGGCTGCAGGCATTGGAGCCGGCTTGGATCACCAACCGCCAGATAGAGGCTGCGCGCATCGCGATGACCAGGAAGATCAAGCGCGGCGGGAAGGTCTGGATCAACATCTTCCCCCACAAGGCCGTAACGAAGAAGCCCGCCGAGACACGGATGGGCGGCGGCAAGGGCAGCCCCGAAGGCTACGTCGCCGTCGTCAAGCCCGGGCGTGTGATGTTCGAGATGAGTGGAGTGGGCGAGGAGTTGGCGCGCGACGCGATGATGCTCGCCGCGCAGAAGCTCCCGATAAAGAGCCGCTTCGTCGTTCGCGGAGGTGTGCAGCAGTGAAGGTAGCCGAGGTACGGGAACTTGGGGTCGAGGAGTTGGAGCGGCGCGTCGCCGAGACGCGCCGCGAACTCTTCAACCTGCGCTTCCAGCACGCCACGGGGCAGTTGGAGAACACGGGGCAGATCAAGGAAGTGCGGAAGAACATCGCCCGCTTCCTGACCGTCTTGAACCAGAAGCAGCGGGAGAACGCGTAGTGACGGAGGAAGAGAAGAACAGGGAGCGGGCGCCCGAGCAGGCCTCCGAAGAGACGGCCGTCCAGGAGCCCGTGCAGAACGAGGCGGAGACGCCGCAAGACCTCATCGAGGGCGAGGCGGTGGACGCCGGCCTCGCGCCTAGCGCGGCCAAGGGGCCGGCGCTCGACCAGAGCGAGGGCCAGGTGCAGACCGACACCGAGCGCAACCGGCGCAAGGAGCGGGTCGGTCTCGTCGTCTCAGACAAGGCGGAGAAGACCATCACCGTCTCGGTGGAGACGCTGGTCAGGCACCCGAGATACAAGAAGCGTGTCCGGCGCTCCAAGAAATTCATGGCGCACGATGAGGCGAACACGGCGCGCGTCGGGGACACGGTGAGGATCATCGAGACGCGGCCCCTGTCTGCGCGCAAGCGGTGGCGGCTCACGAACGTGATATCGAGGGCCGAGTAGTGATCCAGAACGAGACGCGCTTGAGGGTGGCGGACAACTCGGGGGCGCGGAGCCTCCTGTGTATCCGCATTCTCGGCGGCAGCAAACGCAGGAGCGCCGGCATCGGCGACGTGATCGTGGCGGCCGTCAAGGAGGCGGCGCCGGGCGGCGCCGTCAAGAAGGGCGACGTCGTCAAGGCGGTGGTGGTAAGGACCAGGAAAGAGACGCGCCGCGACGACGGCTCGTACATCCGCTTCGGGGAGAACGCGGGCGTGATCATCAACCCGGACGGCGCGCCGCGCGGGACCCGCATCTTCGGCCCCGTCGCCCGCGAGCTCAGGGACAAGGGCTACACCAGGATCATCTCGCTCGCCCCGGAGGTGTTGTAAGAACATGGGAATGAAGATCAGGCGCGGAGACACGGTCGTCGTGATCTCCGGCAAGGAGAAGGGCAAGCGCGGCGAGGTCGAGCGCGTCATACCGAAGAAGAACCGCGTGGTCGTGACGGGTGTGAACGTGAGGACGCGCCACGCGAGGCCGACGCAGCAGAACCAGGAAGGGCTCTTCACGTTCGCGGCCCCGATGGACGCCTCGAACGTGATGCTCGTGGACCCGGACTCCGGCGACCCGACGAGGGTCGGCTACCGTTTCACGGACTCGGGGCAGAAAGTGCGGGTCGCCAAGAGGAGCGGGAAGGACGTAGATTAGATGGCCAGGTTGAGGGAGCGGTATCGGGACGAGGTCGCCCCGGCGCTTAAGGAGCGGTTCGAGATACAGAACCCGATGCGCATACCGAAGCTCGAGAAGGTCGTGGTCAACATGGGCGTCGGAGAGGCCTCGCAGAACTCGCGCGTGATGGACGGCGCGATGGCCGACCTGGCGAAGATTACCGGGCAGAAGCCTCAGCTTCGGCGCGCGAGGAAGAGCATCGCGGGGTTCAAGATCCGGGACGGCATGCCCGTCGGGGCGAGGGTCACCCTGCGCGGCGAGCGGATGTGGGAGTTCATGGACAGGCTCATCTCCATCGCGCTGCCGCGCGTGAGGGACTTCCGCGGCGTGAACCCGCGGTCCTTCGACGGGAAGGGCAACTACGCGCTCGGCTTGCGGGAGCAGTTGATCTTCCCGGAGATCAGCTACGACGAGATAGACGCGACGCGTGGCATGGACGTGGCGGTGGTGACGACGGCGGAGACGGACGAGGAGGCCCGGGAGTTGTTGCGGATGCTGGGCATGCCGTTCCGGCAAAGTTAGGGAGTTCCAAGTGACTAGGAAAGCGTTGTTGGTCAAGCAGCGGAAGCAGCAGAAGTTCGCGGTGCGGGAGTACAACCGGTGCCAGCGGTGCGGCCGGGCACACGGGTACTACCGCAAGTTCGGCCTGTGCAGGATCTGCTTGAGAGAGCTGGCGCACGAGGGGAAGATCCCGGGCGTCACGAAGGCGAGTTGGTAGGGCGATGAGCGTTAATGATCCGATAGCGGACTTCTTGACCCGCATCCGCAACGCGGGGATGGCGAAGCACGACACGGTGGAGATGCCGCATTCGAAGATGAAGGCGGAGGTTGCCCGCATCCTCCAGGAGCAGGGCTACATCAACGGCTACTCCGAGAGGGGAGAGGGTGCGAAGAAGGAGCTCGTCGTGGAGCTGAAGTACGGCCCCGACGGGGAGCGCGCGATACACGGCCTCAGGCGCGTGAGCCGCCCCGGGCGACGGACGTACCGCAAGCAGGCGAACATCCCGCGCGTGCTCGACGGTCTGGGCGTGGCGATACTCTCGACCTCGCGAGGCATCCTCACCGACCACGAGGCGCGCCGCGCCGGTATCGGCGGCGAAGTCCTCTGCTTCGTCTACTAGGGAGGTTGTGAGGATATGTCGAGGATAGGCAGGGCGCCGGTCTCGGTGCCACGGGGAGTCGAAGTGAACGTCTCTGGCCGGGCTGTCGCGGTCAAGGGGCCGAAGGGCGAGTTGAGCGTGCCCGTCGGCCCGGGCGTCGAGGTCCGTCAGGAAGACGGGAGCGTCGTGGTGACGCGGGCTTCGGACGCGCCGGAGCACCGGGCGATGCACGGGCTGACGCGGTCGCTCGTCCAGAACGCCGTCACGGGTGTGACGGAAGGGTTCACGCGGACGCTGCAGATACAGGGCGTCGGCTACAGAGGGGCGTTGCAGGGGCGGGACATCAATTTGCAGGTCGGGTTTTCGCACCCGGTGTTGGTCACGCCGCCAGAGGGGATCGAGTTCGAGATGCCCAATCCCACGACGATCGTGGTTCGCGGGATAGACAAGCAGAAGGTCGGGCAGACGGCGGCGGAGATACGGCGGGTCAGGCCGCCGGAGCCCTACAAGGGCAAGGGCATCCGCTACAGCGACGAGCAGATCCGGCGCAAAGTCGGCAAGGCCGGCTAGGTCAGGAGGTTTCCATGCCGGTATTGGACAAGCGGGGCCAGAAGAACAGGCGCAGGGCGCGCATCCGGCGCAAGGTGCAGGGCACGGCGGAGCGTCCCAGGCTCTCGGTGTACCGCTCGAACACGCACATCTACGCGCAGCTGATAGACGACCTCCAGGGGCGCACGCTGGCGGCGGCGGACTCGCGCGAGGTCGGTGAGACGGAGAACCGGACGGAGGCCGCGCGCAAGGTGGGCGAGTTGATCGCCCGGCGGGCCGACGACGCCGACGTAGAGGCCGCGGTCTTCGACCGCGGCGGGAACAAGTACCACGGCCGGGTGGCGGCGCTCGCGGAGGGCGCACGCTCGAACGGGCTAAAGGTTTGACCGAGGTTCTGGGAGGAACAGGTTTTGGGACGAGGTAGAGACGGACAGGGCAGAGGACCGAACCGCGGAGGACCGGGCGGCTCTGGCGGCGGTCCCGGCGATGGCCGGGGGCGCGGAGGACGCGGCCGGGACGGCGGCGGAAGGCAGCGTGACAACAGGCGCGACAGCGAGTTCCAGGACAGGGTCGTCGAGATCCGGCGCGTTGCGAAGGTCGTCAAGGGCGGCCGGCGCTTCAACTTCAGCGCGCTCGTGGTCGTCGGTGACGGCAAGGGGCGCGTCGGGGCGGCGCTGGGCAAGGCCAACACGGTGCCGGCGGCGATAGCCAAGGGTCAGGAGAAGGCCAAGCGCGAGATGTTCGACGTGCCGATGCGCAACACGACCATCCCGCACGAGGTTTTGGGCAAGTTCGAGAGCTCGGTGGTGATGCTCAAGCCGGCGTCCGAGGGTACGGGTGTGATCGCGGGCGGTGGCGTGCGCGCCGTGATGGAGCTCGCGGGCATCAGGGACGTGCTCACGAAGGCGTTGGGCTCGACGACCTCCATCAACCTGGTGCAGGCGACGGTGGATGGGCTGCGGCAGCTCCGGAGCAAGCAGACCATCGAGCAGTCGCGAGGGGTCAAGATCGCGCTATGAGCCCCCTCAAAGTAACGCAGACGAAGAGCGTCATCGGCTCTCTGGAGAACCACAAGCGGACGGTGCGCGCCCTCGGGCTCAAGCGCATCCGGGACGAGAAGGTACACGCCGATACGCCGCAGATTCGCGGTATGATCCACAAGGTCAGGCACCTGGTCCGCGTGGAGGAGGTTGACGGGTAGTGCGGCTTAATGAACTCTCCCCGGTCCCCGGCTCGACGAGGTCGCGCAAGCGGCTTGGTCGGGGTAAGGGCTCGGGGCAAGGCAAGACCGCCGGGCGCGGCAATAAGGGCGCAGGGGCTCGCTCGGGCTCGAAGTCCAACTCCGCCTACGAGGGCGGCCAGATGCCCCTGCAGCGGCGTCTGCCGCGCCTGAAGGGCATGGCGCGCGGCCCGCACAAGCCGGCGCGCCCGAAGGTCTACGCGCCCGTGAACGTCGGGGAGCTGGCGGAGCTGGAGGGCGACGCGATCGGCGTGGAAGAGATGAAGGCCGCCGGTCTGGTCAGGAAGAAGGAGATGTTCGTCAAGATTCTCGGAGACGGCGAAGTTTCGCGCGCCGTCACGGTGCGGGCGCACGCGTTCTCGAAGGTGGCCAAAGAGAAGATAGAGGCGGCCGGCGGGGGCATCGAGACACTGGAGCAATAGGCTATGCTCAAAGCGTTAGGAAACGCGTGGCGCGTCCCGGAGCTCAGGGGCAAGCTGATGTTCACGGCGGTGATCCTGATCCTGTACCGGCTCGGGTCGTTCGTGCCGCTACCGGGGGTGAACCGGGAGGCGCTCGCGGCGGCCCAGGGTGCGTTGAGCGGTAACGCCCTGACGGGCCTCTTCAATACGTTTAGCGGCGGGGCGTTCAGCCAGCTCTCGGTATTCTCGTTGGGGATCATGCCGTACATCACGGCATCCATCGTGATGCAGTTGATGACCGTGGCGATCCCGCGGTTGCAGGAGCTCGCCAAGGAGGGCGAGACCGGGCAGCAGAAGATCACGCAGTACACCCGTATCTTTACGCTGATCCTCGCGTTCGTGCAGTCGTTCTTCATGGTGTTGTTCTTCCGCAATGGGCAGGCGTTCCCCGGCGTGCTGAGCAACGCGTCGCCGATAGACATCTACCTCATCGTCCTGACGCTCACGGCCGGGACGATGCTGATCATGTGGCTCGGGGAGCTGATAACGCAGCGCGGCCTCGGGAACGGTATCTCACTCATTATCTCGGCGGCCATTCTGTCGCAGGTGCCGCAGGCTATACGGTTCCTCATCGAGCAGGGGAGCGTGCTGACCATCGTGGTGCTGGGCGTGCTCGCCGTGGTCATCATCACGGCTATCGTGTTCGTCAACGAGGGGCAGCGCCGTATCCCCATCACCTACGCCAAGCGGCAGGTCGGGAGGCGCATGAGCCAGGGCGGTACTACGTACCTGCCGCTGAAGGTGAACATGGCCGGGGTCATCCCGATCATCTTCGCCTCGTCCCTGCTCATCTTCCCGGCCATCCTGACGCAGTTCGCCGGGTCGAACCCCGACTCGATCCTCTACCGGGTCGCGAACTTCTTCGCGCCGGGGAGCGCGGCTTACCTGATCCTGTTCGGGCTCCTTATCGTGATGTTCACATACTTCTACACGGCGGTGCAGTTCAACCCTATAGAGCACGCCGACAACCTCAAGAAGAGCGGCGGCTACGTGCCGGGGATACGCCCGGGCCAGCCGACGGCGATCTACCTGAATACTGTACTGACCAGGATCACGCTCTTCGGGGCGATCTTCCTGGCGACGATCTCGGTGGTGCCGTACCTGATCACGCCCGCCCTGGGGCTGGGGAACCAGATCTTCCTGGGGGGCACGTCCATCCTGATCGTGGTCGGCGTCTCGCTGGATACGGTTCGGCAGCTCGAAAGCCAGTTGATGATGCGCAACTACGAAGGGTTCTTGAGGAAGCGATGAGAATAGTGCTACTTGGTCCTCAAGGGGCTGGCAAAGGAACGCAGGCGAGCAGGCTCGCCGAGAAGACGGGCGCGGAGCACGTCTCCACCGGAGACCTCGTGCGCGCCGAGATAAAGCAGGGTACGGAGCTCGGCAAGAAGGTGCAGGAGTACAACGACAAGGGCGAGTTGGTCCCCGACGAGATCATCGTGGAGATGGCGAAGCCGCACCTGAAGTCGGGGTCCTGGATCCTGGACGGCTTCCCGCGCACCGAGGGTCAGGCGAAGGCCCTCGACGAGGCGCTGGGGGATTTGAGCGTTGGGCTGGACAAAGTGGTCGCGCTCGAAGCGCCGGACGAGGACCTCGTGCAGAGGCTCTCGGGGAGGAGGCAGAGCGAGGCTACGGGCAAGATCTACCACGTCGAGCACGACCCGCCGCCGGAGGATCTCGAGGAGGACCCCGGCCCGTTCGTGCAGCGCTATGACGACACGGAGCAGGCCATCCGGCGCCGCCTCGCCGTCTACCACGAGCAGACCGAGCCCCTGAAGGACTACTACGCCGATCAGGGTCTCCTCGCCACCGTGGACGCCACGCGGGGCATCCCCGAGGTGACCGAGGAAATGTTGCGGGCGGTCGGAGAGGCCGGGGGATTGCCGGCTTGATCATCCGCAAGAGCAAGGGCGAGCTGGAGACGATGCGCGAGGGCGGCAAGATCACGGCCGCCTGCCTGCGCTTCCTGACCCGGAACGTGAGCCCCGGCGTCACGACCGGACAGCTCGACCGCATGGCCGAGGAGTTCATCCGCTCGTTCGGCGGGACGCCGGAGTTCAAGGGCTACCAGGGCTTTCCGGGCTCCATCTGCGCCTCGCCCAACGCGATGATCGTGCACGGCATCCCCGGCTCCTACCGCCTGAAGGACGGCGACATCATCTCCCTGGACGTGGGCGTCCGCTTCGAGGGCTTCGTCACCGACTCGGCGACGACCGTCGCGGTCGGTGACGTGGCGAAGGCGACGGAGGACCTCTTGCTGACCACTCGCCAGTGCCTGATCGCGGCGTCCGGCCAGGTCCGGCCCGGCAAGAGGCTCGGCGACATCGGGAACGCGATTCAGGTCCTAGCGGAGTCCAGGGGCTACGGCGTGGTGCGCGACCTCGTCTCGCACGGGGTGGGGCGTAAGATGCACGAGGAGCCCCAGCTCCCCAACTACGGCCGGCCCGGCACGGGGCCGCGCCTGCAGGCCGGGATGACGTTCGCTATCGAGCCCATGATTACGCTGGGCAGCTACGACATCCGCATAGACGACCGCGATGGCTGGTCCATCTACACCGCCGACGGCTCCCTCTCGGCCCACTTCGAGCACACGGTCGCCGTCACGGAAGATGGCCCCTGGGTGCTGACGCAGGAGGAACCGAACGGGGTGGGAGGAACGGGCGGGGTGTGGTAACATATTCGTTCGGTTCCGGTCATCTCGTAACGATTAAGGACGAGGAGGCGTTTGGCTAAGGAAGACGTCATAGAGGTCGAGGGCACGGTTACGGAGGCCTTGCCCAACACGCAGTTTCGGGTAGAGCTCGACAACGGGCACAACGTGCTCGGCTACATCTCCGGGAAGATGCGGATGAACTATATCCGGATCCTGCCGGGCGACAAGGTGAAGTTGGAGCTCTCGCCCTACGACCTCGACCGGGGACGCATCACCTACAGGTTCAGGTAACCGAAGGTCAGCATAGAGTGAGGAGAGAGTTGTGAAGGTACGGGCGAGCGTGAAGCCTTTGTGCGACCGGTGCAAGGTCATACGCCGTCGTGGGGTGGTGCGAGTGATCTGCAGCGCCAACCCCCGGCACAAGCAGAGGCAGGGCTAGGGTTATGGCGCGCATAGCCGGCGTGGACCTGCCGCGCGAGAAGAGGACCGAGGTCGGGCTGACGTACATCTTCGGGGTCGGACGTTCGACGGCGAAGAGGATCTGCCGCGAGACCGACGTGGACCCGAACACGAAGGTCCGCGACCTTGCCGAGGGCGAGGTGGCCCGCATAAGGACCTACGTGGACCAAAACGTCGAGGTCGAGGGCGACCTGCGGCGCGAGACGAACCAGAACATCCGGCGGCTCATAGACATCGGCTCTTACCGGGGCATCAGGCACCGCAGGGGCCTTCCGGTGCGCGGGCAGCGAACCAAGACCAACGCCCGGGGGCGCAAGGGCCCCAAGCCGAGCATAGGCGGGAGGAAGAAGAGGTAGATGGGCAGAGGCAGGCAGCAACGAACCCAGGGGCGCGCGCGTGGGGCGAGCCGGGCGCGGCGCAAGGTCCGCAGGAACATCACGACCGGCGTGGTGCACATAAAGAGCTCGTTCAATAACACCATCGTCAGCGTCAGCGACCAGGAGGGCAACGTCATAGCCTGGGAGTCGGCGGGGGCTCTGGGCTTCAAGGGGAGCCGCAAGAGCACGCCTTACGCGGCCCAGATGACCGCCGAGAGCTGCGCGAACAAGGCGATGGACCAGGGTGTGCGGCGCGTGGACATCGAGGTCAAGGGCCACGGATCGGGCCGGGACATGGCCGCCCGTACCTTCCAGAGCATGGGCATAGAGGTTCTCGGCATCCGGGACGTCACCGGCCAGCCGCACAACGGCTGCCGACCGCCCAAGAGGCGTAGGGGTTAAGGCTTTATGGCACGATACACGGGGCCGAGAGGCAGGCGCGACCGCAGGGCCGGGGTGATGATCTCCAGCATGCGAAAGAACCCGCTGGAGAGGAAGCCATACCCACCCGGCGAGCACGGCCGCGGCAGACAGCGGCAGACGGAGTTCGGTGTGCGTCTTTTGGAGAAGCAAAAGGCCCGCTGGTTCTACGGCGTCTCCGAGAAGCAGTTCCGGGGCGCCTATGACAAGGCGACGCGCATGCAGGGCGTCTCCGGCGAGAACCTCCTCAGGCTCATGGAACTCCGGATGGACAACGTCGTGTTCCGGATGGGCTTCGCGACGAGCCGGCCGCAGGCGCGGCAACTCGTGGTACACGGGCACTTCCTCCTGAACGGCAGGAAGCACAACATCCCATCGGCAGTCCTGAAGCCCAACGACGTGATCACGGTGAAGGAGAAGAGCCGCAACCTGGAGCCTATCGGGAACGCGGTCGAGCAGGTCGTGGCGGTCCCGCCGTGGCTGGAGGCCGACCACGACAACTTCACCGGCCGCGTGCTGCACACGCCGGGCCGCGACGAGATAGACGCTCCCGTCGAGGAGCAGCTCATCATCGAGTTCTACAGCCGTTAATCGTCCGGGCAAGATGCCCGCAGTTCGACGCCGGGGCGGGAGCGGGAAACCTAACGAAGAGTAGCAGGTGGTAATTTGACTATGTTGGATATAGCACCGCCCCGTTTCAGGGTGGAAGAGGAGGGCCAGCGCCGCGGGGTGTTCGTAGCGGAGCCTTTGCCGCGGGGGCTGGGCCACACGCTGGGGAACGCGTTGCGGCGCGTGATGCTCTCGGGGCTCACGGGGACCGCGGTGACGAAGGTGAGGATAGAGGGGGTCGCGCACGAGTTTTCGACCATCCCCGGCGTCAAGGAGGACGTCGTGGACATCATCCTCAACCTCAAGGCCCTCAAGTTCAGGCTGGAGCGGGATGAGCCGATAGAACTCTCGGTGACCAAAGGTGAGCCCGGCGAGGTGACGGGCGAGGACATCGAGATAAAGGCCGACGTAGAGATCGTGGACCCGGACGCCTACATCGCGAGCGTCTCCGAGGGCGGGAACCTGGAGATGCGCCTCACCATCGAGCGCGGGCAGGGCTACCGGCGGGCCGAGCAGAACAAGAGCGACGCCGATCCGATCGGGGTGATGGCGGTCGACTCGATCTTCTCGCCCGTACAAAGGGTGAACTACACCGTCTCCGAGACGCGCGCCGGCGCGAGGACGGACCTCGACTCGCTCTCGATGGAGGTCTTCACGGACGGGCGCATCGCGCCCAGGGAGGCTCTGCAGGACGCGGCGAGGCAGCTCACGGAGATCCTCGGGCTCTTCACCGACGGCTACGAGCGCGGCCGAACCGAGGCCAGGAGCCGCGTCGGCCGCCCCGTCATCACCGACGAGCGGCCGGTGGAGGACCTGGAGCTCACCGTGCGGTCGTACAACTGCCTCAAGCGCGAGGGCGTGGACACCATCGGTCAGCTCGCGACGATGACCGAGGAAGAGCTGATGAACATCCGCAACCTCGGGATGAAGAGCGTGGACGAGATCCGCTCGAAGCTCCTCGAGATCGGCTACGCGCTAGAGAGCGAGGGGCTCGCGTGAGGCACCAGAAGAGGGGACGCAAGCTCGGCCGCGACGCCGCGCACCGCAAGGCGACGCTCGCCACGATGGCCGGGCAGGTCATCCAGCACGGGCGCATAAAGACCACCGCGCCAAAGGCCAAAGAGCTCCGGAGCGTGGTGGAGCGCCTGATCACGACCGCCAAGAAGGACGACCTGCCCGCCCGCCGCCGGGCCGCCGCGGTCCTCAAGGACAAGACCATCGTGAGGAGACTATTCGAGGACGTGGCCCCCGACCTCGACGATCGGAACTCGGGCTACACCCGCATCCTCAAGCTGGGTCCACGACTCGGGGACGGCGCCGAGACGGTCTACCTGGAGCTTGTCAACTACTCCGTGGAGTAGCGGCGGTAGCCTCGAAGGCCCATAAACCTACAGAGGGGGCCCGACACAGCGGGCCCCCTCTCGTTCAGTTCGAGAACGTCTCCTATGCGTACCCCGGCTCCGAGCGTCCCGCCATCGAAGCCCTCGACCTCGCACTGAGCACCGGAGAGTACGTCGGCGTCGTGGGCCCGAACGGCGGCGGCAAGTCCACGCTCGCACGCCTGTCGAACGGCCTGCTCCACGCGGACTCCGGCCGCGTTCGCGTCGCGGGGCTGGACCCGGCCCGTGAGCCTTACCTGGTGCGAAGGAGGGTCGGCATCCTCTTTCAGAACCCCGACAGCGGTCTCGTGGCGCCGTTCGTGGAGGACGACGTGGCGTTCGGGTTGGAGAACCTCGGGGCGCCGCGCGAGGAGATGCGGGAGCGGGTGGCGGAGGCGATCCGGGCGGTGGGGCTCTCGGGCTACGAGCGGCGGGAGCCGCACACGCTCTCGGGGGGCGAGAAGCAGCGAGTGGCGCTGGCGGGGCTCCTGGCCGTCGGGCCGGAGGTGCTGGTCCTCGACGAGCCGACCTCGATGCTCGATGCGGCGGGCCGCCGGGAGGTCCTGGAGCGCGTCCACGCGCTAAGGGGCAACAGGACCGTCCTGCACCTCACGCACCACCTGGAGGAGGTGCTGGACGCCGACCGCGTCCTCGTCCTGAACGCGGGCCGGCTCGTCGCGGACGTCGCGCCGGAGTGGCTGGTCTCGGATGCCACCCTTCTGCGCGAGAACCGGCTCGTGTTGCCGACCGTCTCGCGGCTCGCCCTGGGGCTCGGGCTGCCGCCGGCGAAGCCGCGGACGCCGGAGGAGTTGGCGGCGGCCGTGGGAGAGCGGGCCGAAAGGAGGGTAGGGAGGCGGTGAAGATAGAGCTGGAGGACGTGCGGCACGTCTACGCCGCGGGGACGACGTTCGAGGTCGCGGCGCTGCGGGGGGTCTCGCTCGCTGTGGAGCCGGGGGAGGTCCTGGCGGTGGTCGGCGGCACGGGATCAGGGAAGACCACGCTGGTGCGGCACCTGAATCTCTTGCTCGAGCCCACGAGCGGTAGGGTACTCGTGGACGGCGAAGATGCCCGGGTGCTCAGGCGAAGCGAGCTCCGGGGTCGGATCGGGCTGGTGTTCCAGTCTCCCGAGGAGGCCCTCTTTGCCCCAAACGTCTTCGAGGACGTAGCCTTCGGCCCGCGCCGGATGGGGGTGGGTGAGGAGGAGGTCGAGAAACGGGTGCAGGACACCCTGCAGAGGCTTGGCGTCGCGCACCTAGCGGATCGTTCACCGTTCGCGCTTTCCGGTGGGGAGAAGCGGCGGGTGGCGATCGCGGGCGTCCTCGCCATGCACCCGGAAGTGCTCGTGCTGGACGAGCCGACGGCGGGCCTGGACCCGGCCACGCGGGGGGAGTTGCTGGACGTGGTATGCGGCGTGCGCGACGAAGGCGGGACGGTCGTCATCGTCTCCCACGACCTCGACGAGGTCGCCGAGGTCGCCGACCGGGTGTGCGTACTGGAGTGCGGCGAGGTGCGGGCGTTCGGGAGGGCGGCGGACGTGTTCTACGCGGAGCCGCGTTACGCTCCGGCGACAGTGCGGACTGCGGCGCTCGTCGCGCGAGACTATCCGGGGGTCGGGAGGCCGGTCTCCTTCAGAGAGACGCTCGCCGCGCTGCGAGGCGTTCTGGGGCGCGAAACCACTTGAACCGCGCGCCCGGGCAGTTCTACCCGGTGGACTCGCCGGTACACAATTTGGATCCACGCGCCAAGATCCCGTCCACCGCCCTCTTCGTCGTCGGGATATTCCTCGTAGACTCCGTCGCGGGCTTCATCTTCGTGGCGGGCGCTCTGGCGGCGCTCGTCGCCCTGAGCCACTTACCCGCCGTGGCGTTCCTGCGCCTCCTCAAGCCGGTCGCGCCGGTCGTGGTGCTCACGGCTTTGTTCCAGGCGTTCTTCTCGGGCGCGGGAGAGTTGCTGTTCACGTGGGGTTTCCTGGAGGTACGCGAAGGCGGTCTGCTGCTTGCCCTATTTCTAGCCTCGCGTATACTGCTGCTCGTAGCGGCGGCGGGATTGCTCACGGCGACGACCGCGCCGCTCGCGCTGGCCGACGGGTTGGAGGACTTGCTCTCGCCGCTCAAGCGGCTCCGGTTCCCCGCGCATGAGGTGGCGATGATGACCTCGATCGCGCTGCGCTTCATCCCGACGCTGCAGGAGGAGGCCCAGAGGATCACGACCGCCCAGGCCGCCCGCGGCGCGGACTTCTCCGAGGGCGGGCCTCTGAAGAG
>JADDPV010000161.1:12773-17401 GCA_016781705.1 Rubrobacter sp. | reverse complement strand
TCGCTCTCGAATGGCTAAAGTCCAGCTTACAGTGCCCTCGAAAAGGAAGATGTCCTGGTCCACCACCGCCAGCGAGGCGTTCAGGAGTGCACGAGAGATGTCACTACCCGGACGGCCGTCGAAGAGTATTTCGCCCTTCCAGGGGGAGTACAGCCCGGAGACCAGCTTCGCAACTGTCGATTTGCCGCTGCCGCTGGCGCCCACCAGGGCCACCCGACTACCAGGCTTGAGAGTCAGGTTGAAGTCCTCGATCAGGGGTGGCTCCAGGGGACTGTATCCGAAAGCGACGCCTCGCAGCTCGAAGCGTCCCGAGAGCCTGTCCGGCGTGTCCGACCGCACCGTCTCCCGCGTGCCGGACCCCGCCATCGGGTCCGGCCGGTAGCGCAGCACATCGTCCACGCGCGCCAGGTCGCCCTGGGCTTCCTGCAAGGTGGTCCCGAGGGCAACCATCTGGCCGATGGGCGCCGTGAAGCTCGCCATCAGGGTCTGGAAGGCGACGAGCATACCGAGCGTGAGATCGCCATCCATTACCCGAAGGCCCCCGATGCCGAGGACCGCCGCGGTGTTCAGTACCGTAAGCATCATCGGGACGGCGGAGAGGACCTGAGTGTACGAGTTCAAGTTCTGCTGCGCATCGACCAGCTTTGCCTGCAGGCCCGCCCAGCGGGCGAAGAAGTCAGACTCCCTGCCGGTCGCTTTGAGCGTCTCGATCGTCTGCAGGCCGCTCATGGAGGCACCCGCCAGCTTGCCGCGCTCCTGCAGCAGCCTCTGGTTGGTATCGGTCCTCTTTCGAGAGACGTACCAGAGCGCCGCGACGTTTAGGCCGGCGAAAAAGATACCGACCAGGGTGAGGATAACGTCGTAGTAGAACATCAGGGCGACGTAGAAGACGACGGTAACGATGTTCAGGGCTGTCGTCGCCAGTTGTCCGGATAGGAGTTGGGCGATCCGGTCATTTATGATCACCCGCGATCCGATCTCGCCCGCGTATCGCTGGCTGTAGAACACCATCGGCAGGCGCAGCGCATGCCACATAAACTTGCCTGACATGCTCAAAGCGAGCTTGTTCTGCATGCGCAGCAGGTAGTGCTGCTGTAGAAACGTCAGGGCGGCGCGCAGGAGCGCCGTCAGAGCCATGCCCAGGACCAACGGGCCGATTATGCCGCCGGAGCCCTGCACGAGGTACTGGTCGACGAAGATCTGGGAGAAGATCGGGACGAGGAGGCCCGGGACGACCAGCGCCAGGCTCGCCAGCACGACGAAGAGGAGCGCCCATTCAGAGCCCCGTAGCCGCTCCCGCATGCCGGCGAGCAGGCTGGGTCTGGTCCCGCCCTCTCGGAAGTCCGGGCCGGGCTCGAACGTCAGCATCACGCCCGTGTACGACCGGTCGAACTCCTCGTAGGAGATCACGCGAGGGCCGGACGCCGGATCGTTGATCCAGACGCCACGCTTCCCGAATCCTTCGACCACGAGGAAGTGGTCGAAGTTCCAGAAGACGATGAACGGGAGCGGCAGCGACCCGAGCGCGTCCAGATCCCTCTTGTAGCCCTTGGCGACCATGCCGTAGCCGCGGGCGGCCTTGACGATGTTGCTGGCCTTGGACCCGTCCCGCGAGACGCCGCAGGCGACGCGCAGCTCCTCGAGCGGTACTATCCTGCCGTGGTAGGCCAGGACGATGGCGAGCGCGGCCGCGCCGCACTCCACCGCCTCCATCTGGAGTACGGTTGGCGTCTTCACCCGCACGACGTTTTGTCGCGTGGCAGTCTTCTCGGGCGTGGCGTCCGCGGGCGAATGCCGGGGCCGCGTCGATCGGCTCATCCCCATAACCCCCGACCGTACACCCTTATCGGACCGACGGCAACACCAGGCTCGCCGGACGCTCCTCCCCCAGGACGAAGGTCGCCGTGCACGGCGTGTGGTCCGTTATCGGGATGGGTGGCCCATTGGGCGAAGACCACTCGAACCCGCTGGGGGTCGACGCGTCGCGCGCGAGCTCGACGGTCACCTCGAGCTGGGGTCCTTCGGCCTCGAGCGACCGGGAGAGGGCCTCGTCCCCCAGCAACAACGACACCTCGCGTTCGGAGGGCGGGAGCTCGGATACTTCGGAGACTTTTCCTTCCATGTAGCCGAACTCCTCGGCCTGTACCGTGGAAGGCGATACGTGCACCCGCATACCCTTCTCGAGTTGCTTGGCGTCGTCGATGGGCACGAAGACCACGGCTTGCAACGGCTCGTTGCCCGTCTCGAGTATCGCGACCTCCGAACCCCTGCCCACGAACATGCCTTCCTGAACGACGAGCTCGGCCACGGTGCCGTCGAAGAGGCTCACGACGCCGGCCTCCGCGCCATCTTCGGTCCTCATGCGGGCTATGGTCTGATCCGCCTTGACCGCGTCCCCGACGCCCACGGAAACCTCGGTGACGGCCCCCGAATCGAGGGCGACGACCTCACGGGCGGAACCGGGCCTGACCAGGATGCCGTCCCCGCCGCGCACCTCGATCGGGATACTGCCGGCGAAGCCCCAGACGACGACCGCGACGACGATTATGGACAGGCCGACGAGGGCCAGCCAGCCTCTGCGATCGGTGACGTGCATCAGCCGGTCCAGCTCGTCCGGAGACGCAAGCTGGTCCATGGCTTCCTTGCGAAACAAAGGGTTCTGCATGCGCCTCTCGATCCACCGCGCCTTCTGCCGAGACTTTAGCGTCCTGGACGTATCCCCGCAAGCTCCTGCCTGGGACCCTTGTGCCGATGCCGTGAGAGTGTTTTGATTCGGTAGCTAGTGAAGAAAAGGGGTAAGGAGGTACGGGAGATGGTCGGACGAGGCGGGATAGACCCGAGGGATGCGCACCAGAGGCTCATCCGCAGGAGCATGGAAGATGAGTCGTTCAGGAAGGAGCTTCTGCAGGACCCCAAGTCGGCGCTGGAGCGGGAGCTCGGCGCGCCGCTGCCCGAGGATGTCGAGGTACGGGCGGTCGAGAATACCCCGGACACCGTGCACCTGGTGATCCCCTCGAAATCAACCACCGAGCGCTTCGGCGAGCTCTCCGACGAGGAACTAGACACGGTGGCCGGCGGCACGTACACCACGAGTTCCGTAGCGACCGCCGCATGCAGTTGTCCGCACACGGCGCCGCCGTGTAATTGACCACCCCGATCCCGATACGGTTCGCCGGGTAGCATCTGGCCGCACACTAGGGTCGGCCTGCTAGGATCAGGACGGGCACGCACCCTTGATCCGCAAAGCAACGGGTGCTTCAATGCGTGCTCGTCGGCCTTCTTGTTGGAGGCAATAAGTGCGGGGAGAAGACGAGGAGGTAGGGGAATGGCCGAACGAGGAGGGACGGACCCCAAGGAGACTCATCGGAGGCTCATCCGCAGGAGCCTGGAGGACGAGTCGTTCAGGCAGGAGCTTCTGCAGGACCCCAAGGCGACGCTGGAGCGGGAGCTCGGCGCGCCGCTCCCGGAAGGGGTCGAGGTGCGGGCGGTGGAGGACACTCATGAGACCGTCCACCTGGTGCTCCCCCCGAGGTCTATCATCGAGCGCGGCGGCGAGCTCTCCGACGAGGATCTCGACGCCGTGGCAGGGGGAACGATAAGCTCTCCGTATACCGCCCCGGCATGCCAGTGTCCGGACACGAGCGTGCACTGAACCACCTTGGCGTCCTAGAACACTCGTAGAGGGGAAGCAGCCTGAACTGTCCGGTACGGTATGGCCGTCCTGGTGGGCTGCTCCGCGCCCGCGGTCACTCCCACATGAGTACTGAGGGTAACAGGTCGGGACAGGCCATGCGCAGCAACCCGTAGCCGATGCCGGCCGTGCCCCGGAAAAAGCCCGTGTTGTCCACCTGCTTGGGCAGCAGCGGGTCCAGGACGAACCCACCCGCCCGCTCCGCCCTCATCACCGCCTCCCAGGCGTGCGCCCGGGCCGTCTCCGACAGCTCCCGGCGGGAGAGTCGCTCTCCCGCGGCCAGCAACACCTCCGTACGGCCCAGGTTGCCGCAGCAGAGACGGTCCACCGGTTGCAGTCCGGGCTCCCGGGTGGCCCGCAGGGCCAGCTCGACGTCCCTGCGCACCTGTTCGGTACCCAGGATCCCCAGGCCGCCCAGACGCGCCAGCCCGATGCCCGGCGCGCCGTAGCACCACTGCCAGGCGTAGGACGGCTCGTCTTGCCTCCGGTAGGCGGCCCAGTTGCCGGTCTCCGGAGAGTATGCGGCGTCCTCGTACGCGATGCCCTCCTGCGCCGCGTCCAGGAGCCGCGGGTCTTGCGTGTGCTCGTAGAG
Organism: Rubrobacter sp.; assembly: GCA_016781705.1. Lineage (GTDB taxonomy): Bacteria > Actinomycetota > Rubrobacteria > Rubrobacterales > Rubrobacteraceae > Rubrobacter_F. The sequence goes on along the minus strand of JADDPV010000161.1, from coordinate 13,118 downwards.
CCGCAGCAAGGCGTACGCGATGCTGGCTGCGCCGTGCGAGAAGCCGGTGTGGAGCGTGCCCTGTAACGTTGCCCATGCACGTGGGCCTGCCTCGCTCGCCGTCTGCGCGCCGATCAGGTGGGCGCCGCAGGCGGTCGCCCGCTCCAGGACTGCCCGGTCGGGCAACGCCTCGTACAGGGCGATCAGCCCCAGGATCGCGCCCGCCGCGCCGGAGAGCACGTCCAGGCCCTCGTCCGCGGCGATGCGATCCTCGGTGATCAGGCCGGCCAGCTGGCGGGCGTCCTTGAGCAGCGCCGGCTCGTCGAGCAAACGGCTCATGCGGACCAGGGAGTAGACTACCGAGCC
>JADDPV010000161.1:0-12737 GCA_016781705.1 Rubrobacter sp. | reverse complement strand
GAGGTGCTGGGGCCGCTCGCGTAGCTCGCCGCGCAGCGGCCGGACGGCGGCCAGCGCCAGCTCGCCGTATCCTTCTTTTGGGGAGAACCGCTCGGCGGCCGCGAGGAACAGCGAGACGCCGCACGTCCCACCGTAGAGGTCGTAGCCCATCGGCTGAAGCTGGTAACGATCCGCTTCGACCAGGTACTGCGGCGAGATCCACGTGGCGCCACGGTCCTCGGCCAGGATCGCGCGCGCCCGGATCTCCTCTGCCAGGGCGAGCGCCGGCTCGACGAACGCCTCCGGGGGCGGTGGTTCGGCCGAAGCATCGCTCTCGTCCGCCGGCGGCTGCGCGGTGGGGCGTGAGACGACCGCCGCGTCGCGGGCCGAGTAAGCGTACAGCGAGCCCTCGATGAACGCGATCTGCCGCTCCAGGTCTTCTTGGCCGAGCGCCTTCAGCCTGCGCAGGACGCTTTCCAGGCTCGGTTCCAGGAAGCAATCCTCGATCTCCTGGCCGGGCGCGACGATCAGGGCGTCGCTGCCGGCGCGGGCTGTGAAGAACGGTACGTCGCCCTGCTCCATCGCCCGGCGTTCGGCCGCGAACACGGGCCAGAGGGTTGGCCGCTCCTCCGGCAGCGGTCCATAGAGGGGCAGCTGGGATCGCCCCAGTTGCTCCAGGTAGATGCTCCGGTCTGCGCCGTCGCGCAGGTAACGCCGATCCCTCAGGTCGCTCAGTAGGATCCCGTAGACCTTCGTGGGGCGATATACGAAACGTACCTCCTCGTGGGCCAGCTCGCGCAGCGGGCCGGATTGCAGGAGCGCCTCACGATGGTCCAGGAGGAAACGGTACATCCGCCGGAAGCCGTCCACCAGCTGCGGGCCATGGTCCTGCAAACCGAGAGGGGCGCCGTCCAGGCTCGGCACGTTTGCAAGCACCGGGAGCGTTACCGGCAGCTGCTCGAAGGTTATCCGGTCGGTGTTAACGCGCGCCCACTTAGGCACCCGGTACGGCAGCTCCTGCTCGACCGCGCCGCCGAGCCCGCTCAGCTCGTACGCCATCCGCCCGTCAGCGCTCACCTCCCAGCGGGGCAGAAGACCGGTACGCAGCACGGAGTGGTCTAGCTGCTCGTTGGCCAGCACCCGTGCGCCTTCGTCGGACGGTTGCGGGCGGGTGCGATGGTGCATCAACGTCTCCGTATCGATCAGCACGGGATGCTCCCCGCTCGCGATAATGTTCTCGGAGTGGCAATCCGTGACCTCGAGCACGTAGAACAGGCACAGCAGCATACCCGCGCGCTCGTAGTAGCGTCGGGCCTCGTCGCGGTTTCGGCAGGGCAGGTGCTCCACAAACTCCGCCCAGCCGTGGGTGGAGCGGTCGAGGACCTTCAGCAACCGGAACGGCAGCGGCGCGCCCAGCTCGTTGACCCAGGCCAGCAGCCGGTAGTAGGCCGCCTCCGTACCGAGATCCTTGGGCTTGTACAACAGCTTCCGGCCGGAGGCGAACGTCAGCGCCATGACCGTGCGCCCACCGCGGTGACGGTCCGACAGCGACGGCTGCACGGCGACGACGCTCCCCAGATCGTCGCCGAAAAAGCGCCCGAGCTCGGACCGGTCGGCCTCCAGCCGCCCCAGGAACTCGCCGGTCGCCTCGACCCACAGGCAGGCGGTCGTACCCAACTGGCGGGCCAGCACCGGGTACGCCAGGAACAGACGCGATAGTCCCCCCTCCGCCATGCGGCGGACGAAATCTAGATAAAGGGAACGGCCGTCCGGGTCTTGCGCCAGCGCGAATATGAGACTCCAGGACGACTGCTCCTGCGCCCGCATTGCTTCGAACTCCGCGAGGAGGGTCTCGGCGGAGAAGGTCACCAGGCTCCGCAGCAGGCCGCGCTCCAGGGCGGCACGGACCGGCTCGGACAATTCGTCCCCGGACGTGATCGTGCGCCCGACGAGCCTCTTGCGGGCCGCGAGCACGAGCGGCGCGAGGATCTCCTCGAAGGGTAGGGGCTCTTCGGCGTCCAGGAAGCTCAGCTCGACGGGCCAAGCGGTGCTCTTCCCTTCCCGGTGCTCGATCGGAGCGAGGCGTAACGCCTCGCTGAGGAGGCCCGACCACTCCGGCAGCGTCGCGCCCTGGCGCAAACGCGCGGGGCCGAGCGCGCGGCGCGCCATCTCCAGATCCAGGCCGTCCCAGGCCAGCCGCAGCCGGAACCGGTCCCAGTCCCCCTTCGCCACGGCCTGACACCACGCCTCGATCCGCGCATCCATGAGGCTCGTGTCTTCGATGTCGACGGGGCTGAAGCCGTCGCTTAGGCGCTCGACGAACGTGCTGGAGCGCTCGACTATTCCCGCTAGGTCTCGCTCCGACAATTGTCCTACCTGTTCCGCCACCCTCACCTCCCTAGATGGTCCAGGTACACGCGTTAAATTTCCCCTGGACGAAAGTTATCCTCCATGCGCTAAAAGATGGTGTTGAGGATGGCGTGGTGGTCCTGGGCGGGACGCCCATGCTTCGGGTTCCGGACCGGCAAACTCTTGGTGCCCCATCCGGTCAGTCTAACCCGTTTTGCGAACACGCCCTTGCGCATGCTCAGAGGAAGTCGTCCGCAAACCGCTACACTACATAGGAGATGACCGGCTAACAGCAGGCCTGATGTCCAGACGGAGGCGGCGAGCCGGGTGCCAGAGGGGAGTCCGGCGAGAGAGGCTCAGTCCATGCTCGGTGTACAAGTGGGCTTGAAGATGGTGCCCAAGTGCGCACACGAATCTCGATGTAGTGTCAATCTGCTGACGCCCGTTAGAAGCGCGCGTCTTGGTGCCGTTACGCGGCGACGCACGGAAAATCAGCCCGGGACGTTTCGTAACTTCGAAGTTTGGTGAACCAGATCACCTGGCACAAGCCCGACCCGCCCCCGAGCGTCCAGCACACCACCTTCACCCACGCCCACGAGACCCTGATCTGGGCCTCCAAGGGCACAGGTGCCCGCCGCACTTTCAACCACGACCCGATAAACAGCCCCGACCCCGCAAGCCAGGTCTCCTCCGTCTGGCACATCTCCACCGTACCAAAACGCGAGAAGCTCCACGGCTACTACCCCACCCAGAAGCCTTTACGCCTCGTGCGCCGCCGCGCCCTCCTGGCCTCGACGGCGAGAGGCCACCTCGTCTTCGATCCGTTTACCGGCTCCGGGACGACCGCCGTGACTGCCAAGGAACTGAACTGCTTCTTCGCCGGGGCGGAACTGGAGGGGGAGGTCGCGAGGCTCGCCGCCCGCCGCCGGACCGCCAGCGAACGGGGTGGGCTCCTGCGTGAGATCTCCGAACGCTTCTGGACGGACGCTTGAGCCCTTTAGCCCTCGTCCTCGCCGACACGCACATCCCCCGCCGCGCGAAGCGCCTACCGGACGCCCTAAAGCCGCACCTCGACAGAGCCGACCTCATCCTGCATGCGGGCGACCTGATGGATCCGGCGCTCCTCGATGAGCTCTCCCGGTACGCTCCGGTGCGCGGCGTCCGCGGCAACGTGGACGGCACGGACGTGGACCTGCCGGAGACGCTGGAGTTCGTTATTGGTGGCGTGCCCGTCGCCATGATCCACGACTCCGGTCCCAAGAGGGGACGCCGGGCGCGCGTGCGCCGCCGCTTCCCGGAGGCCCGCGTGGTCGTCTTCGGCCACTCGCACGTGCCGTTTCTGGAGGACGAAGGTGATCTCCTGCTCCTCAACCCCGGGAGTCCCACGAATCGGCGGCGCCAGCCGGAGCACACTTTCGCGCTCTTGCTCGCCGAAGAGGGTATGGTCGTCGGGGCGGAGGTCCTGACGTTGCGGGGTGAGATCGTGTACCGTGTGGGTTCGTTGGCGCGGCCGTAGTATCGTATCTGCGTAATGGGCATCGCGGGGGACATCGCGCTAATCCTGGTAGCGGCCTTTCTGGGCGGGATAGTCGCCCAGCGGCTCGGGTTGCCGCTCATCCTGGGCTACATCCTGGCCGGGGTGCTGGTAGGCCCGAACACCGGCGGACCCACGGTCGCGGAGATCCACGACGTGGAGCTTCTGGCGGAGATCGGGGTGGCGCTCTTGCTCTTCGCGGTGGGGCTGCACTTTCCTCTGGGCGAGCTGCGGCCGGTGTGGCGCATCGCCCTTCTGGGCACGCCCTTGCAGGTGGTGCTCACTATAGCTTTCGGCTACGGTGTGGGACGTCTTTTCGGCCTCGGTCTCCTGGAGGCGGTGTGGTTCGGGGCCGTGATCTCCATCTCCAGCACCGCGGTGGTCTTGAAGACGCTCTCGGAGAGGGGGTTTACGGGGACGCTCTCGGGGCGGGTCACCATCGGGATGCTCGTGGCTCAGGACGTGGCGGTGGTGCCGCTCCTGATCGTGCTCCCCCAGCTCGGGAGCACGGGGGGGGACCTCGCCGCTTCTCTTGGCGCGGCGACGCTGCGGGCGGGCCTCTTCGTCGCCGGGATGACCTTTTTCGGGGCGCGCGTCTTCCCGCTGCTGATGGAACGGGTCGCCCGCTGGAACTCGCGGGAGCTGTTCCTGCTCAGCGTGGTCGCCATCGGGCTCGGCGTCGGCTACGCGACCTACCTCGCCGGCCTCTCCTTCGCCCTGGGCGCGTTCGTCGCGGGCGTCGTCCTCAGCCGGTCCGAGTACAGTCACCAGGCCCTCGCCGAAGTGGAACCGCTTCGCGACGTGTTCGCTATGCTCTTCTTTGTCTCCGTGGGGATGCTCATAGACCCGGCTTTCCTCCTGCGTGCCGCGCCGGTCGTGCTCGCGGTCGTGCTCCTGGTCTCTCTGGGTAAGGGCGCGATCTTCGCCTCTTTGGCCCGCCTCTTCGGCTACGGGAACATCGTCCCCTTCGCCCTCGCTCTCGGGCTCTTCCAGGTCGGAGAGCTCTCGTTCCTGCTCGCCCGGCTCGGGGCCGACACCGGCGTCCTCTCCTCTTCCACTTACTCCATCGCTCTCACCACCGCCGCCCTCACGATGGCCGCCACCCCTTTGGCCGCCCGCGCCGCCCCCGCCCTCTACAGCCGCTGGCGGAAGCGGTTCCCCGCCGAGCCCAAGAGCACCGTCGAGCTGCCCGAGACCGGCCTGAAGGACCACGTCGTCATAGTCGGCCACGGTCGGGTGGGCTCGTTCGTCGCTCGGATGCTCGGGCGTCTGGAAGCGCCCTTCGTCGTCGTGGAGTCCGATCCGAACCGGGCGGACGGGGCGCGCGAGAGGGGAGCGCCGGTCGTGAGCGGCGACGCGACCGCCGACGCCGTGCTGCGGGCGGCGGGCGTGAGGGAGGCCCGGCTCGTCGTGGTCACCATACCGGACGCCGTCGGCGCGAGGCTCTGCGTCTCGCGCGTGCGCGCCCTCAACCCGGAGGCGCGCGTCGTTGCCCGCTCGGCGAGCGTGGAAGGGCTCGAGGACCTCTCGCGCCTGGGCGTGTACGAAGCCGTCCAGCCGGAGCTGGAGGCGGGCCTCGAGCTTGGCCGGCAGGCCCTCCTGGGCCTGGGCTTCGGGGTCGGGGAGGTCGTGCGCTTCTCCGACCGGGTGCGCCGCGAGCTGTACGCCCCCATCATGCAGAGCGAAGCTCCCGACGGCCACGGCGACCTACCCCGCCGCCTGCGTCGAGCTTCGGAGGCCATCGAGACCGATTGGGTCGCCATCCCCGAAAGCGGTCCGCTCCCCGGACGCAAGATAGGCGACCTGCGTGTAAGGACCAGGACCGGCGCCTCCGTCGTCGCCGTGTTGCGCGGCGAGGAGGTCTTCCCGAACCCCGGGCCCGACTTCGTGCTCGCCCCCGGCGACCTGGCGGGCGTGCTCGGCGCCCCCGATCACCGCGCCGCCTTCTCCGCCCTCGCCCGTGAAACGCTGTAGGTTCCCCCGAGAAGCCCCCGGGGGAGCGTTGCGGCTCGCGGCCCCACTGTCCACCCGGCTATAATTCCGCTCCACCGTGGAGAGGAGGGACCCCAACAGCGATCGCATCACCCTCCGGCTCGACTACGGGCCGCGGGGCGAGGCCGTCCGGCGCATAAGGCTGGTCATCTTCATGGTGATGGGCGTCATCGCCGTCGGCACGGCGGGGTACATGGCCCTCCTCGGCTGGAGCTTCCTGGACGCCCTGTACATGACGGTCATAACCATCGGCACGGTCGGGTACGGGGAGGCCCCGGACCTGAGCAGCGGCGCGGTGCAGCGCCTGTGGAACATGGCCCTTATAATCGGCGGGGTCGCGATCCTGGGCTACGCGACCACCTCGATCGTGGCGCTGGCCGTCGAGGGGACGGTTCGGGGTTACTTCCGGGAGAGGAGAATGAGGGACGAGATCGACAGGCTCGACGACCACTACATCCTCTGCGGCTTCGGGCGCGTCGGGAGCGAGGTCCCAGGGAGTTTGCCGGAGACGGCGTGCCGTTCGTCGTCATCGAGCAGGACCCCCGGAGGGTCGAGGAGTGCCTGCGCGACGGCCACCTCGCCGTCCAGGGCATAGCCTCCGACGATCAGCTCCTCGAGGAGGTCGGCGTAAGACGCGCCAAGGGGCTCGTCGCCGCCGTGGACTCCGACGCGGACAACGTCTTCGTCGTCCTCTCGGCGCGCAAGCTCAACCCGAGGCTGCACATCGTCGCGCGCGCCTCCTCCGACCAGTCCGCCGCCAAGATGCAGATCGCCGGCGCCGACCGCACCATCTCGCCCTACGCCGTCGGCGGCCGCAGGCTCGCCTCGCTCGCCACCCAACCCCTCATCGTGGACTTCCTCGACGTCGTCAGCCGCGGCGAGAAGGGCATAGAGTTCCGCCTGGAGGAGTTCTGCGTCCCCGAGGACTCCCCGCTCGCCGACCACACCATAGGCGAGGTGGCCATCGGCCAGAGAACCGGCGCCCGCGTGCTCGCCATAAGGAGCACGGCCGGCGTCTTCGACACCACCCCCTCCGCGCGCGACAAGATCTTCGCCGGCGACACCCTCGTCGTGCTCGGCTCCCGCGAGCAGGTAGAACGCCTCGAAAAGCTCATGCGCGGCGAAAAGCTCCCCGACGAAGCCCCCAGGCTCCACCCGTGAACGGATGCTGAACCTCCCAACCGTCCGAAAAAGGTGGTGGGAGCGCCAGAGGTCGCCGTTAGAATCCGTGGGTGGGGAAGAAACGGCGGGGAGCCACAACAGGCCGCGGGGCGGCGTCCAACCCGAAGAACCGCTTCGAGAAGATCGAAGTCGAGCCTGACGAAGCGCACGACCCCGAAGAGTCGAAGCTCGAGACGGTCTACCTGAGGGACCACTCACGCTCCGTCATCACCCGCAACAGCAGCCCCGACGTCGGCTTCGACGCGAGCATCAACCCCTACCGAGGATGCAGCCATGGGTGCAGTTATTGCTTCGCCCGTCCGACACACGAGTACCTGGGCTTCTCCGCGGGGCTGGACTTCGAGAGCAGGATCCTGGTCAAAGAAGACGCCCCCGATCTGCTGCGCAAAGAGCTCTCCTCCCTGCGCTGGACCCCCCAAACCCTCGCCCTGAGCGTCGCCACCGACTGCTACCAACCCGTCGAGAAGAGGCTTCGGCTCACCCGGCGCTGCCTCGAAGTCCTCGCCGAGTTCCGCAACCCTGTCGCCGTGATCACCAAGAACCACCTCGTCACCAGGGACGTAGACCTCCTCTCCGACCTGGCCGGCCACGGCGCCGCCTCGGTCGCCGTCTCCCTGACTACCCTGGACGACGACCTGCGACGCGTCATGGAACCGAGGACTTCCAGCCCGGCGCGCCGCCTCACCGCTATCGAGAAGCTCGCGGCAGCGGGTATCCCCGTCGGGGTGATGACCGCCCCGGTGATCCCCGGCCTCAACGACCACGAGCTGCCGGCGCTGCTCTCCGCCGCCGCAGAGGCTGGTGCCACCTTCGCCGGCTACACCATCATTCGGCTGCCTCACGCCGTCGCGCCCCTCTTCGAGGACTGGCTCTCCCGTAACTTCCCCGAACGCAAGGACAAAGTGCTGAACCGCATCCGCGAGATCAGGGGCGGGAAGCTGAACGACCCCCGTTTCGGGACCCGCATGACGGGCGAGGGCGTGTTCGCGGGTCACGTCGCCCAACTCTTCGAGATAAGCCGCCGCCGCGCCGGGATCGGAAAACCCAAGAAGCCTCTCTCGGCAGCCGCGTTTCGCAGGGCTGGCGGGGCGCAGCCCGGCCTCTTCGACTGAACCGGCCTCGGGGTCGCTAACGCTTTTCGTCCCGCCTATACCGGGCTCCAGGCCCGCCCAACAGCGCTTGCCAAGAGACCCCGACGATATTCTCGCTGACGCCTACGGTGCTGCACACCGAGCCGGAATGAGGCGGGTCAGAAACCGTCTTCAGCCTCGTCATGGGGCAGGCGGCACAGCCGACCGAAATGTAGCGACCTTCGAGGAGCGACGGCCCCCGACCGATCACCCGCTCCTCTGCAGCTGCGCTGCGAGGTGGTGGCGGGTGAGCAGGCCCAGCCGCAAGAGCTCGGCGAGGAAGTCGGAGGCCACCAGTAGTACTCGGCTTCACCCTCTCGATGGACCTTGAAAGCGAACGAAAGGGCCTCTATGGACGCGACACCGGGGATCTCGCGCCAGACGGCCCAGGCCATCCGCAAGGCCCCGTACGGCCTCACCGCCGCCAGAAACTGGTCCTCAGGGGTGTCCGGCCACAGACCATTGAGCTTCACGACCACGTTCTGCCTGGGAACGATAACCTGGTAGAGCACACCGCTTCGCACCTTGCCCGCCGGATCGGAGCCTGCCACGCAAGCCCACGTCCACCCCGTCCTCCTCGAGCCTCAAGCCCTCGCGCCCGATGGTCGCCGTGCCCACCACGATCGCGCCGTTCTTTCTGAGCCGCCCGACGAGCTCCGGCCCCAGGGAGAGCCGAAGGTGAAGCTGAAGACCGGCACGTGCTCCTCGACGACCACCTGGAGTTGGTCCTCGAAGCTCTCCTCGAAGGAGGATGGCTCCTTTGGGGCCGCGATCTCCAGCTCCTTTCGGTACCTCCCGAGGAGCGCGTTGGAGCGCTCGATCCTCTCGGGGCCGCTTCGAACGGCGAGGGCACGAACAGGTTGACGCCGAACGGCTTCTGCGTGAGGCTGCGGATCTCCCTCACCTGCTCTCGCAACTTCTCCGGCGTCAGATAGGCGGCCCCCAAAGAGCCCAGCCCTCCTGCGTTGGAGACCGCGGCGACGAGCTCGGGGATGATCGGCCCCCCTGCCATCGGGGCCTGCACGATCGGGTGCTCGATGCCCAAAACCTCCATCGCCCTATTCTTTGCCAACACGGCCGTCCTCCTCTTCGCTTGTGGTAACTCCGGTCGAGAGCATGGTCCTCCTCACGTTCGGTTCGGCTCTCATAGCTCCGCGTTGCCCTCCTTGCGCGCCGCTTTCCCTCGCAACCCGGCGAGCCCTACGGTTGGCATCAGGAGGCCGCCCAGGGCCACCGCCGCCGCCGAAGCGGCGATGAGAGCAGGTCCAATGCCGCCGGTTGTCCCCGCCAGGGCCGCCGCGCCCGGCGGTCTCGGGACCTGGCCGACCCCGAACGCGGCCGTCAGGAGGTCTATCCCAAGGTCGGCCCTGCGCGTCCACACCACCTGTCGGGCGTAGGTCATGGTCAGGGTGGCGGCGCCAGCGTTGGAGAGGTCGAACCTGCCCTGCATGGCGGGGAGGATCGGCGTGTATGCGAAGCGCCCTATTCCCATCGCCACGATCAGCGGGAGGACGCTGGCGGCCAGCGTATGCCGGAGCGCATCGTCCTCTCGGGCCGCCGGCGGGCGCACGGCGGAAGCCCAGGCACCCACCCAGCCCGACCGTTCCGGCAGTTTCCATCCAGACCCGGGGGCAGTATCGAGGACGTTGGCCATCCGTCTTCTGAATTAGCGCGAGGGGGCCTGCCGGAAGGCAGTCACCGCCGCGTCTGCCAACACCGCCATAGCGCGCCTCCTCGTCGCTAGGGCCGCTCGCGGGCTATGTTCCGATGATCCGGCACGTCCGTTCTTCCCCTCCGGTGGACATCGACGCTACCGCTCCTCTAGCGGCACCCAGGAGCGGTCCTCTCTCCCCGCGTACTCCGACTGCGGACGGATGAGGCGGTCGAGGGCCTGCTGCTCGAAGCAGTGCGCCGTCCAGCCTCCCACCCGTCCGATCGCGAAGGTGGGCGTGAAGAGCTCGGTGGGCAGCTCGAGGCCGTGCAAGAGGAGCGCCGTGTAGAACTCGACGTTGGTGTCGAGGTTGCGCCCCGGCTTGTGCTCCGCGAGGAGCCTTATGGCGGTCTTTTCCACCTCGAGCGCGAGCCGGTAGAGCTCCATGTCGGCGTCGGTCGCGTACATTCGCTCGGCCGCCGCGGCGAGGACGTCCGCCCTGGGGTCGCGCACCTTGTAGACCCTGTGGCCGAAGCCCATGAGGCGCTCGCCGCGCTCGAGCTTCCCCCTCAGGACGGGCTCCGCGCGCTCCGCCTCCCCGATCTCGAACACGACGTCGAGCGCCGGCCCGGGAGCGCCCCCATGCAGCGGTCCCTTGAGCGCGCCCACCGCGCCCACCACGGCGGAGACTATGTCCGATCTGGTCGAGACGATCACCCTGGCGGCGAAGGTCGAGGCGTTCATGCCGTGGTCGGAGACGGTGTTCAGGTACGTCTCTAGGGCGCGGGTCTGCTCCGCGCTGGGGACCTCACCGGAGAGCATGTAGAGGTAGTTCGCCGCGTGCGAGAGTTCGGGGTCGGGCTCCACTGTCTCCTGCCCTTGCGAGAGGCGCCGGTAAGAGGCGACTATGCTCGGAAAGGCGGCGACGAGCGTGAGGGCGTCGTCGCGGGCGTCGCCGTCTTTCAAGCCGAGCGTCCCGGCCGCCATCCGTAGGGCGGTCATCGGGGGCACCCGTTCGGCGGCCGCAGCTTCGAGGACGCCGACGGCACTCCTCGGCAATGCCCTCCTGGCCGCGAGGTCCTTCCTCAGGGCAGACAGCTGCTCCCCATCGGGCAGCGCGTCGTTCCAGAGCAGGTACAGCGTCTCTTCGAACGACGCCCGGCCCGCCAGCTCCTCGACGGGGAAACCGGCGATGACCAGGCGTCCCGCCTCTCCATCTACGCTACTCAGTCGCGTGCGCGTGACGACGACGCCCTCCAACCCTGACGCGTAGACAACCGTAGGCTCATCGCTCATCTCGAAAATCTCCTCCTTTATCCCACGTTTCTTGCCCGGTATCGTAAGCAACCTCAGCGTCCAGGGCGGACGTCGCCGCCGAGACGCAGGTGAGCACCTCCTCCGAGGCGTTCCCTATTGCGTGAACGGCAGCGTTCGAGGGACCGTTGATGAGGTCGCTCCGCTCCCACTCGGGGCCTTCCTCCTCGTTGAGCGTAAACACCTTCGAATCTCCTGTCAGTGGGTTTCCCTCTACTGTAAAATGAAAGGGTATGATTATCAACATTGATTCATTAATCAACCATAGCTGCGATAAGGAACGCAGACGGCGTCACTGGCGCCCCGATGAGAGACGGCCGTCGTGAGCAGGGTTCGTTACCTCACCGCTGGGGAAGCGGCCGAGGAGTTGGGGGTCAGCCTGCAAACGCTGTACGCTTACGTGAGTCGGGGGCTGGTTCGCTCGGAGGCCGTTGGGGGTAGGCGGCGCGTTCGGCGCTACCGGGCGGAGGACGTGCGGAGGCTCAAGGAGCGCAAGGAGCAGCGGCGTAACCCAGACCGCGCCACGGAGGGCGCGCTCGACTGGGGCACACCGGTCTTGGAATCAGCGATTACGCTGATCTTCGAGGGCCGGATGTACTACAGGGGTCACGACGCCGTCGCCCTCTCCGAGCACCACACCCTGGAGCAGGTCGCCGAGTTGGTCTGGACGGGAAGCATGACCGAGGGTGACCACGGAAGGCTTCCCGAACTCTTCAGGGCATCCGCCGGGATCGAGGTCGTCCCCGAACGTCTCGGGCTCGAAGGCCGTCGAGAACCCGGGTTGGGGTCTCCGATGGAGACGTTCGGGATGGCCCTTCAGGGCGCGGCGGCGGAGGATCCAGCCGCGTACGATCTGCGTAGCGCCGCCGTCGCCAGGACCGGCGCCCGTATCCTGCGTCTGCTGGTCGCTGCGGCCACCGGTGGGGGGAGGGGCGCCGAAGACACCGTGGCCCAGGTCTTGCAGCGCTGTTGGGCTCCCGGAGAGGTTGGCGCGACGGCCTTGCTCGATCGGGCGCTCGTCCTCTGCGCGGACCACGAGTTGAACGTCTCTTCCTTCACGGCCAGGTGTGTCGCTTCCGCCGGGGCCTCACCCTACGCCGTCGTGGTGGCCGGGCTGGCGGCGTTGGGCGGCGTAAAGCACGGCGGCAACACCCGGCGTGTCGAGGCGTTCCTGGCAGAGGCAGAAGCGATCGGCGGCGCTAAAAAGGTTATAGCCTCGCGCCTGAGGCGTGGGGAGGCCTTGCCCGGGTTCGGTCACCAGCTCTACCCCGGCGGCGATCCGCGGTGCGAGGCGCTGCTCGCGGCCGTGGCCGCAGCGTACCCCGACTCGGAGGCGTTCAAGTTGGCTGACGAGGCGGTGGAAGCCGCTAGCGACCTGATGGACGAGCGACCCAACGTGGACTTCGCGCTGGCGGTCCTCGCGAGGATCCTCGGATTGCCGCCGGGCGGGGCGCTCGCGCTGTTCGCCCTCGGCAGGACGGTCGGGTGGATAGGCCACGCCATCGAGCAGTACCAGACGGACAGGATCATCAGGCCGCGCGCCCGATACGTAGGCGAGCAGCCCACCGACACTTACAGCGGTGTTCATAAGTACTGAACCTCGACC
>JADDPV010000201.1:4692-5047 GCA_016781705.1 Rubrobacter sp. | reverse complement strand
CTGGCCTTGATCTCGGCGAGCTCCACCTGCGGACGGCCCCGCCCCCCACGCTTGCCGCCCTTCGAGGCACGGCGCTTGCGGGCCTCGGCGTGGTCGGGGCTGTGGCTAAAGCAATACTGGCTGTTACCGATAGCTTGGCCCTTGCAACGGCCGCCGGCGGCGGTTATGCCGGCACATTGGCCCATAGCTTACCCCTCCCCCTCCCCCTCGAGGATGGCGTCTACCTCGACGAGGCTAAGCCGGACGTCCCGCCCGCACCCCTCGCAGCGCGTCGGGGCGTCTTTCGGCTCCGGCTCCACGATGCTCTCCAGTAGCGAGGCGCGGGCCCCCTCGCACTCGGGACACCCGTCGCCTT
>JADDPV010000201.1:0-4624 GCA_016781705.1 Rubrobacter sp. | reverse complement strand
GCCAGTCGCGGGTGCCGTTGCCGGAGACGAACATGCGGTTCGCCTCGTCCCCGTCGGGATCCGCCCCGCGGGACCTCCTCTCTATCAGCGCGTCGATCTGGTCCGACGCTCGCGCTAGGTCCATGCTTCTCCTCTCATCGCATCCTCTCCACGGCCGCCAAGACGAGCGCGACCAGCGCCGCGCCCGCGTCCCCGGCCACCAGGGCGAGGCCGAAGCTGGCCACAACCTCGTGCATCAAGGCCTCCTCTTATTCTCGATTTTGTAGGTGTTATGAGTAGACAAACAGGACAAACGAAAGGCTCCGCCCCGGTCGGAACACCCATAGGCCGGGGACCGGGGGCGAGCGGAGCGAAGGCCCCTTCTCCAAGTATTATGTTTGTTTCCGAAGCCCCTTTAAATGCCTGTAATACTTTGTCCGGACGCCCGTACTTTCGGGCGGTCCTATGGCAGCGGGACGCATTCATGCGGCTCCCCTCCCCCACATGCTCGGCTGTCGGTCGTCGTACCGGAGATCCTTGCGACGCCACCTGGACGGGAGCTGCATGGCGGGCTCCCACCTCCAACCGTCGCGGTGTCCGGAGACGACGCCGGGGAAGGGGACGAGCTCGCCGCGCCGATCGCTCTTCTGGCCGTTCATCGACCGCCCCCGTTCTCGAGCCAACGTCTTAGAACCGGCTCTACCTCCGACGCCCGTAGAGCTTTGCCGTAGAAGTCTTGCGCTATCGCGGAACTGGTTGGCTTGATCCAACGCCGCACGTCGCCGGCGCATCGGGCAAGTTGCGAGGCGAGCCAGTTGGGGGGGTCGTCCAGGTACTCCTCAAGGGTCCCGCCGGCGTTACTGATGTCACTGACATTAGCTGTGGGAGCTTTGCGCGCTGTTTTCGCTGCGGCAGTGGTTTTTTGGCCCTTTTCCGCTTCGGTTTGAGGCAATGAATACGTAAAGTGTCCATTTATGTTGTCAGTAACGTCAGTGTTGTCAGGACCCGATAGATATGGGTCGGAGCTCCTGACATTAGAACTGACATTAGCGGCGTCGGTGTTGTCAGGCCCCCCGGCCGGCGGATCGCCGTGCTTCTCCAAGACGATCTCGGAGCCCATTTCGGTGTGCTCCTGATGGGCGCTAACCCCCATCGCCGTTAACAGGGGCAGGACCTCTTTCATCCTCCGCCACAGCCACCGCGGAGACTTGGGCCACGCCTTGTCCAACTTTACGTTGATGTTCAGCTCCTCGGCTTGCGCCTCGAGCTTGGCGTGCAGGGTGCTGGCGAGCCCCGCGTACCTGCTGCGACTCTCCATAAAGGAGAGGACCGCCTGAGCCACGGGGGAGCCGTCGAGCGTTCCTTGGTTCTGCACCTTCACCACCTGCGCCCAATCCTTAAGGAAGCGTTCGGAGCCCCAGCCGAGCGCCTCGTACACGCTGGCCGCGTACTCCCCCCAATCGGCTAGACGAGGCCTCCGGGATAGCCGCAACGTTTCCCGCGCTTGGAGCGCGCCGGCGAGTGCGTCGAAGGCCGCGCCCAACAACCGGCCGTGTCCCGCGGCGAACCTGTCCCACAGGTCCTCCTCGCTCCGGCGGTCCCGGTCCGGGATCCGCTCCAGCTCCACGGGTAGCGTCCTGTCTTGCGCGTCCCCGCGGTCGGTTGGTGGGTTGATGCCGTTGAGGAGGATCGCGCGGCGCATTTCGTAGATGAAATCCTCGTCGTCGGTGTAGAGGGACCGCTTGGAATCCCCCTCGCCGGTGACGAGGCGGCATATGGTGTCTACTGCCCACTCGGGCAGGCTGTTCTGGTTGTCCAGCATGACGATGTACGAATGGCTCGCCTTTTGGAGAAAGTCCCTCGGATCGGCCCGCACCGTCTCCGGCGCGGTCGGGTCGAACGTCCGCTTCATTACGCGACTCGCGGTGGTTTTACCGCTGCCCATTACTCCGGTCGTCTGGAGAATCGGACGGGCGATGTGCGGCAGCGCCACGGTTGCGGCGTAAGCCTTCAAGAGCCTCTTGTCCCGGTCCGTTTTGAGGTTGATAAGGTCCTCGAGCTCGTCGAGGGAGCCGCCCCGTTCCGGGTTCGGCAGCGGCTTGAGGTTCGGGACGGTCCGAAAAACGACGGGCGGATCCGCTTCGCGGCGCCAGCCGTCGCGACCGATCCGCACCACGCGCCCTTTGTCGAGTCGGTAGTAAACCGCGCCTTCATGCCACGCGGAGCGGGTGTGCAGCTCGCGCACCTTGCCCCCTCGCGCGGCGAACGCGGCGAGCGTTCCCGTTGCGGTCTTGAGGGCCTCGCCGCCTACGGAGATGCCTTCCCTATCCCACATGAGGGTTCGTAGCCACTTGTAAGCGCCTGTATGGAGCGGCAGCGCCTCCCCGTCGACCAGGGCGTGCGGAGCGCCCGCCTGGTCTGCGAACAACTCCGCCCCCGATTCGAGCGCGTAGTCGATCAAACGGTCCGCTTGGTTGCGGCGCTTCTTTTCTTCGTCCTCGCCGCTACCCTCACGAGTGTAGGGACGCTCCCACTCCAAGAACTTTGCTATCCGGCTCGGCATTCCCGCCGATAGTTCCTCGAGGGTCCGCCCGCCGGTTATCGGCTCGCTCCTTTCGATCCGCGCAGCCGTATCTCGGACGATGCCCTCCAGGTCCCGCAACGCTTCGCGCGAGGCATCTTTTACCTCCCACGCGGCCGTTAGGATCTCCAACACCGTCCCCGGGGACGTCCCATTGCGCAGCATGTAGCCCGCGAGGGCCATGGCAAGGTCGTGGCGGCCTCGGTCGGGGAGGTGCCGAGCGACCAGGACAGCAACCGCGAGGCACCCCATAGCACCCCGCAAATCTCTCGCCTCTACGTGGGCTATGGCTGCTGGGTTGAAGCCGCCTACCCATCTGTAGGGCCCTTTAGAAAGGTGTACTGAGGGTTCGACCACTACCTGATGGCCCGCGCCGTCGTTGGACGCTTTGAGGTCCATGATCGTGTCCCCGCTCAAATCCTTGAACTTGGCGAACCCGAGCCCCGGCGAGCGGTAGAAGTAGTGGGAGGGTGTGTCCCCCTTGCCGGCTTTGAGAGTATCGGGGAGGAAGCGGGGGGCCAATAGTTCCGCCTCCCTGCAATCCATATCGCCGGCGCATAGCCAGCCCGAAACCTCCCCGACCTGCACCCCGATGTCTCCGCCGCGCCTTACCCAAGCAACCACTTCTTCAAGAGGGCGGCGCTTCATCTGCCATTCGGCGTCGACCGGCTTCTTCGTCTGGCGGCTGACAAGTACGAGCTTAAAACCCTCGTTTTCGTACCAGTCGAGGAACTCCCGGCGTGCGTCGGCCATCCCGTTCGCGGGGATCACGGCGAAACCTCGTCGTGGTGAGCGCCCCTAGAGGCTGCTAGAATGAACACAGAAGCTATTCCTTTCGTGGATGTAGGGGGCTTCGAGGTCGGGGGACGGGGCTGTGGGGGCTCCGTCCTTTTTCATGCGCTCTTCCCCAGCGTGCCGCCGGCGAGCGGTGCGTCTTCTAAATGCTTGCGGTTGATTCGGTAGACGCCGCCGAGCCGGATGCTCGGAATCGCGCCGCTCTTGAGGAGGCGGTACACCGACCTTTCCCCCAGTCGGAGCTCCTCTTGGACGTCTTTCGGGGTGAGCCAGGTTGAGGGTTTGGGTTGCCCCTCTGACCCTACGCGTTTATCATCGCCCACACAGCACCTCCCATCGGTGGTGTTGCTTTCAGCGGCGGTGGTGAACTTGTCAGACTTCGACCCCCGACAGTTTCCCACCGCCTTATCTGTGCAATCTTCCGCACTTGTCACCCCAGCCTAGCAGGACGGCCCTCCTTTGCAAGAGGGGGTCCTTCAAGCTTAGGTAAACCTTAAAACCCGACTTTTGCAGCAGAATCGGCACGCATATATCCCAAAGTGGTCTAGGGTTGTCCTGTGTAGTCTTATGTTGTCTTAGCGCCTGCCGAGGCGGGCCCGAAAGTTTTTTCTTGCGCGGTGAGAAATTGCCGGTTCGGTACTGGATCTCGTAGGTCATGCGCGCCTCGTCAGCAGCCGCACCATCTCGTTTTTTGTGGATAAGCGTCTTTCGGGGGCTCGGCCTGCTCACCCGCACCTTGCCCGCCCGTATCCACCTTCGGAGCGTCTCGGGGTGGAAGTCGGCGCCCCTCTTGTTGAGCTCTCGCGCCGCCTCCGGGACGCCACGGTCCCCGGCGAGCGCCCGAGCCCCGACCACGGCGAGGCCATACGCGCCGCCTACGCCTTGCGCGAGTCCGACCCCGACCCCGACACGTTGGCCTTCGACTACGCGGACGCCACCGCGCGCGACACGCCTTTCGATTTGTGGTGCGAGGCCCGGGAGCTCGTCTGCGGGTTCATGCGCCAAGCCTACGAGGTCGGCCAGCGCCCGCTCCTCGAGGCCCTGGAGCCGATCCGCGAGTGCGCCACGGTGCAGCAGGAGCTCGCCCTGGAGGACATGGAGCGGCGCTACGTCGAACCGCGCTGCGCCGAGCGTAGGAGGAGGGAGGCCGGGCTTAGGCCGGTGGAGTAGTCCGGGCGTTTGGAAACTCGGGCCGGGGCCGTACCCTTCGGGTATTCCCGGCCCCTTAGCTTGAGAGGACAAGGATATATTGCCGAAGCTAGCGCGCAC
>JADDPV010000221.1 GCA_016781705.1 Rubrobacter sp. | reverse complement strand
GCGGCCTCCTTGACGGCGGCCCGGACCTCCGCAAGGATCCCTTTCTCCAACCGCTCGACCTCGTCGCGCGCCCCGAGCATCCTCGACTCGTGCTCCTTGAGCTCGACGGTGACGTAGCGGGCGTTGTTTTTGAGGGCCTTGCGGTGCTGGTAGCGCTCCGGGACCGAACCCGCTTCCCTGCCCGCGACCTCGATAAAGTAACCCTCCCCGTCCCGATAGCCAACCTTCAAGCTCTTGAGGCCGGTCTTGAGGCGCTCGTCGGCCTCGAAGCGGGTCAGCCAGTCGTGGGCGCCGTCGCGGAACTCGCGGGCCTCGTCGAGCTCCCGGGAGTAGCCGGCGCGGATGGTCTCGCCCCCCTCCTCGGAGATGGCGGCCGTGATGAGCTCCCTGACCCCCGGCGGCTCCTCCATCGCCCCGAGCACCCGTATCAGCAGGGAGTCCTCCGCGACCACGGGGGCGAGCGTATCTTTGAGGGGGCCGATCGCGTCGAGGGCTCCCCTCAAGGAGAGCAGGTCGTTCGGGGAGGCGGAGAGGCGGACGATCCTGGTCGCGATGCGCTCGATGTCGGGGATGCCGGAGAGGTGCTCGCGGGCCTCCTCGCGGAGCATGTAGTCGCCCGCGAGGGCGTCGACGGCTTCGAGGCGCTGCTCGATGCGCTCGACCTCCAGCAGCGGACGCTCGATCCAACGCCTCAACGCCCGCTGCCCCATCGGGGTGCGCGTGCGGTCTATCGCCCCGATAAGCTCCTCCAGCCCGAGGTTGCGCTTCGTCGCCCCGTCGAGGACCATCGACGAGCCGGGCGAGTAGGGCCTGAAGGTCACGATCTGCTCCGGCGGACTCCCCCCGCGCAAGCTCTGCAGATACTGCAACAACGCCCCCGCGGCCCCGACGAGCGCGGTCCTCCCCGCGAGGCCGTACCCCTTCAAGCTCGAGACGCCGAAGTGGCGCTTTATCGCCTGCTCGCCGGCCGACGGCTCGAAGGTCCACCGGGGGGCCGGGCTGAACGTCGCCCTGAGCTTCGGCAGGTTCTCGGCAGCGGTCCGCTCGGGGACGACCATCTCGCGGGGGGACCAGCGCTCGAGCTCGGCGGCGAGCTCCTCCTCCGGGACCTCCGTCCCGGTGAACTCCCCCGTCGAGGCCTCGACCACGGCGAGCCCGGCCATCCCGTCGCGCATCACCACCGCCGCGAGGTAGTTCGACTCCCCGGCGGAGAGGACGTTGTCCTCGATGACCGTGCCCGGGGTCAGAATCTGCGTGACCTCGCGCGTGAACTGCTTGGGCTTCGTCGGGTGCTGGCGCTGCTCGGCGACCGCGACCGAATGCCCCTTCCTCAGGAGCGTCGCGAGGTGCTCCTGCAGGGAGTGGGCGGGGACGCCCGCGAGCGGGACGCGGCCCCCGTCGTAGCCCGCGGCCTCGCGGCTCGTAAGCCGGATGGAGAGGGCCTGGGAGATCTTTTTGGCGTCCTCCTCGAACGTCTCGAAGAACGTCCCGACCTGGTAAAAAAGGATCGTTCCGGGCGGCAACTGGGCCTTGAGTTCAGCGTGGCGTCCGAGCATAGGGCTATTCTACGGCGCAACATCCGGCACGTCAGCCCCGAATACCCGACGCTCCCCTCGCCTCGACGAGTCCCCGAACCTTCCGATGCCCCACGCGCAAGCACCCTCGGGGGGAGGCATCGGCGTACCTCGCAGAGCGGTTGGTGCCACCAACCTCATCGCGACCCAAAACTCGCAGTCCGGCGTCTACTCCTCCCCCTACGCGCGCTCCAGCAGCGCCCGCCACGCCCGGCTCAGGTCCCCACCGGGGCGCAGGGCCTCGCTGCCAAGGACGAAAGCGTTGATCACTACGCCGGAGACGACGAGCAGGCCCCGCGCCTTGGGGACGCCGCGCCGCAGCCCGTAGGCCGGGATGGCGAGGCCGACGATCACGGTCGCCAACGTCCCCGCCGAGTACATCGCCGCGCGCGCGACGGGCGAGGCCGCCCGGAGAGATTGGGGCTCGGTGCGGGCACTGAGGAGGGGGAGGCGCGAGAAGACCCAGCGCGCCCCCGGCGGGTAGAGGTGGGGGTGGCTCGTACCGTGCAGCCCGTACCCGGTGAAGCGGATGCCCAGGGCGCGCCCGACAACCCAGTGGGAGAAGGCGTGCTCCGAGAAGTACGCGAGGGTGCGGCTCGCGATCAACCACGGCGCGCCTTCGTCCCCCTTGCGCCCGGCGTACCATGCGAGCGCGGCCGAGCCGAGCAGCCCACCGGCCTGAATTACGTTGCCCCCGGCGACGGAGAGGGTGAGCCACGGCGTGACGCGTCTGGGAGTAGGCATGTACGTCCTCCTTCGTACCGGTGAACTTCATTAGCACTCTACCCACGTCCGCCACGTTCCTCCCAGAGATGCCCGGACAAACTCTCGGACCTCTACCGGCGTGGGTGACACCCGTACACGCAGGGCTTCGTGGCTTGGGATGCACAGCTCCAGGGGTTGCACGGCAACCGGGGCCAGCAGAAGGTAGTCCCGAGGGAACGAAGACGGTAGAAGGCCTGGTGCGGGCCCCGCCCCATAGGAGGAACGCGTCGCGACTTTGGCAGCGGCCCCGGTGCCCACGGCTTGCGGGTATCTATTGCGGTGAAGGATACGGGGTAGTATTGCGAGGGCTCCGGACGACGCCGGGGGACGGGTAACCGGAAGGAGAAGCACGTTGGACAGGGAGACGTTCAAGCAGAGTTCCAGGGGCGATGCCCAGGGGCTGCGGCCGGGGAGCCCGGAGTTGGGGCAGGCGTTCGAGCGCGGCGGCTTCGTCTCGTTGACCGTCAAGAGCGGCTCCGACGTCTCGGGCTACGTCTGCGACCGGGACGCGGCGGGGATCTTGCTGGACGTGCGCGACCCCAGCGGGGACCCGGGCGGGTACGAGTTTCTGCCGTGGTCCAGCGTCGAGCGCGTGAAGATTCTGGTCATTCGGGATACCTCGGCATAGGAGTAATTTGCGTAGCAGCGTAGAGGTGCGCGAAGAGGTAGCGGAGGCGCTGGAGGGAGGCGGCGCCGTGGTGGCGCTGGAATCCACCCTGATCTCGCACGGCCTCCCCCGCCCGGACAACCTCGCGCTCGCCCTCGAGGCCGAGGCGGCCGTCCGCGAGGAGGGCGCCGTCCCCGCAACGGTCGGCGTGATCGGCGGCGTCCCGAAGGTCGGCCTCGGCGAGGGGGAACTGAAGCTCCTGGCCTTCGAGGACGGCGTCCCGAAGCTCTCGACGCGCGACCTGCCCCTCGCGGTGGCGAAGGGGAGCCACGGGGCGACGACGGTAGCGGCGACGGCGTCCCTGGCGGCGAGAGCGGGCGTGAGGCTCTTCGCCACCGGGGGCCTCGGCGGGGTACACCGCGGCGCGCGCGACTCGTGGGATGTCTCGGCCGACCTCGCCGAGCTCGCCCGGACGCCGGTCGCCGTGGTCTCGGCGGGGGTCAAGTCCATCCTCGACGTGCCGGCGACGCTGGAGACCCTGGAGACGCTCGGCGTGCCCGTAGCGGGGTTTCGCACCCTGCGTTTCCCGGGCTTCTACCTGACGGACTCCGGCTGCGGGCTCGACTGGTCCCTGGCGGACGAAGAGGAGGCCGCCCGCGCCGTCCACGCCCTCGTTGACCTGGGGACAGGCGGGATGGTGATCGCGAACCCCCTTCCGGAGGAGGGGCAGCTCGACCCGGCCCTGCACGAGAAGGCCCTGAGCTCCGGGCTCGAGGGCCTCGGCCGCGAGGGCGTGCGCGGCAAGGAGGTGACGCCGTTTTTGCTCTCGAGGTTTCGGGAGGAGACCGGCGGGGAGAGCCTGGAGGTAAACAAGAGGATCATCTTGAACAACGCCCGGCTCGCCGCCCGCATAGCGGTCGCCCTGGCGGCGCTCGAAGGCGAGTAGGGCCGGGCCCTGAGCACGCCGCGGGTGGTGGTCGTCGGGGACCTGATCTACGACGTGATCGCGCGTTTCGAGGGTCCGCTCGCCTTCGGCACCGACGTCTTCGCCCCGGTGCACGCCCAGCCCGGCGGCTCGGGGGCGAACACCGCGGCCTGGCTCTCCCGCCTCGGCGTCGAAACAGCCTTCGTGGCCCGGGTCGGGGACGACCCTCTGGGGAGCCTGCTCGGCGAAGAGTTAGCACAGGACGGCGTCGCCGCCCGGCTGGCGCGCGACCGGCAGCGCGAGACGGGGAAGGTGGTCGCGCTCGTGGACGGGGACGGGGAGCGGACCCTCATCACGTACAGGGGCGCGGGAGAGAACCTGTGCCCGGATGATCTGCCCGGGGACCTCTTCGGCCCCGGCGGGCACCTCCACCTCTCGGGCTACCTCTTCTCCGGCGGTACCCGCAGGCAGGCGGCCTTCGCCGCGCTCGAACGGGCGCGCGAGCACGGGATGACGACCTCCGTGGATCCCTCATCCACGACGCTCCTCGAAGCTCTGGGGCCGGAGGAGTTTCTCGGGTGGACGCGCGGGGTGGATCTCGCCTTCCCCAACCGCAACGAGGGCGCCCTGCTCGCGGGAAGGACGGACGAAGACCGAATCGTCGAGACCCTGCTCCGCCACTACGGCAAGGTCGTCCTGAAACTCGGAGCGGAGGGCGCGGCGTATGGGAGCGCCGAGGGCGATCGAGCTCGTCTTCCCGCTTCTCCGACACGAGTGGTGGACACCACGGGGGCGGGCGACGCCGTGTGCGCGGGCTTTCTAAGGGCCTGGCTCGGAGGCGAGGGCGCGGAGGAGGCTTTGCACGGCGGCTTGAAGCTTGCGGCGCGGGTGGTGGGACGGGTAGGTGGTCGCATGGTGGGTTGAACGGGGCTTCGGACCGCCTTCGGGGTTAGGCGAGACGGAGGCAGGGGACCGGTCGCGGGCATGGCGGCTCGGTGTGGAGGAGCAGTGATCACCCCCTATATACCGCTGCGGTCGACACATGGCGTCGTTGATGTTGTATCTCGATGTACGGCTGCATACCTCACCGGGTTAGCAAGCAGCGAAAAGCGGTTCATTGCGGACGGTTATGCATCCCCTACCATCAAGGTATGTTCGCCGCGAGACTCGCTAACTTTGCGGTTACCCGGAGAAGTCGAGTTACCGGGTTCGGTAGCAGCTTCAGCAAGGGCGGCGAGACGGTACGCGGGGCCGGCCGTCACCTCCTTGTGACGACCGGCCCCGCGCCCGGTTCCCGCACGGATTAAGC
>JADDPV010000088.1 GCA_016781705.1 Rubrobacter sp. | reverse complement strand
GAGATCTTTTCTGATTATGTGTGACCGTTCTGCTGGTTGGCGGAGCCAGCCATTCATCAACTGACGCAGGAAGACACGGGCGTGGAGGTCGTCTGGCGTGCGTTCGAATTGCGCCCCGAGCCAGTCCCGACGCTCGACCCTCAGGGCGACTACTTGCAGCGGGTGTGGCGAGATTCTGTTTATCCTTTGGCGGAAAGATTAGGCGTCACGATGAAACTGCCTCCCGTGCAGCCACGCTCCCGCCGAGCGCATGAGGCGGCACACTGGGCGCGTCAGCGGGGGCGCTTCGATGAGTATAATGCGGCGGTCTTCCGTGCCTTCTTCGAGAGGGGTGAAGACATCAGCGACGTGGGAGTTCTGACCTCTCTCGCCGCGGAGTTGGGGATGGAGAGTAACAGATTGAGTGCTGCGCTAGAGAATCGTGAGTTCGAGCAGAGCGTGCTCGAAGATGAGCGTGAGGCTAGAGAGTTGGGCGTCAGCGGGGTGCCGGCTTTCGTGGCGAACCGGAGGGCAGCGCTGACAGGCGTGCAGCCAGCAGGCAATCTTAAGAAATTAGTTTATCACGTCCGGGCCTTAAGCTGATGAGGGGGCAATGATGTGGTGTCTGCCTAACAGAGGCATGAAGCTGACCGCCAATGAGGATGCGCTCTAAAGATGAAGATCCTAGGCGGTAGCTTATACCTAGCGTTAAATGCTTTCCCGTTCTATCGGTCCGTACCGACGCGGGCGGTTGACACTGGGCCGTTCACGAAACACGCTCTAATCGGTGAATTGGATCAGGCCGCGCTGCGCTGCGACGGTTACGGCCTCGGTGCGGTTTTCGGCGCCGAGCTTGTGCAAGAGGGAGCTGACGTGGAACTTCACGGTGCGCTCGCTGATGAACAACCGTCCGGCGATCTGCGCGTTCTTCTGGCCGCGGGCGAGGAGCGTGAGCACTTCGAGTTCCCTGGGCGTGAGGGGTTCGATCTCCTCGCGCCGCTCGTCCCGGCTCATGCTCTCGAGCAGCTTGCTGGTCACGACGGGCTGGAGCAGCGATCCCCCCGAGTGAACCACGCGAATGGCGTCGAAGATCTCCGCTCGCGACGCTCCTTTGAGTAAGTATCCTCGCGCCCCGGCCCGCAAGGCCCCCAGGATGCGCTCGTCGGTGTCGTAGGCGGTGAAGACGACGGCGCGCGCTTCGGAGCCGGCGTCGCGTAGCCGCTCCAGGGCCTCGACACCGTCCACCCCGGGCATCTCGAGGTCCAGCAGGATCACGTCCGGACGCAGCGTCCGCGCGAGCCGCGCGACCTCCGCCCCGTCCGCCGCTTCGCCGACGACCTCGAAGTCCGGCTGCGTGCCCAAAACGGTCACGAGCCCCTCGCGCAGCATCGGGTGGTCGTCGGCCACCAGGATCCTGATCCTCTCGTCCTCCACCTCAGAGCCCCTCCAGCGGCACTGCCGCCTCCACACGGGTGCCAGCGCCGGAGCCGCTCGTCACTTCCAGGGTACCGCCGAGCAGCCCCACCCGCTCCCTCATGCCGACGAGCCCGTGGCGGTCGTCGGGAACCTCCGAGGCGTCGAAGCCCCGGCCGTCGTCTTCGACGACGAGCCGGACCCCTTCGGGGGTGGCGACGAGCCGGACGGTGACGCGCTTCGCCCCGGCGTGGCGGGCGACGTTGGCCAGGGCCTCCTGGCAGACGCGGTACAGCGTCACCTCCACGCCCGGCGGGAGCGGGCGGGCGCCGTTCACCGCCGTGTAGCGCGCGCTTGTACCCGTCTCCGCCTCCCACCGCTCCACGAGGAACCCGAGCGCTCCGGAGAGCGAGCGGCCTTCGAGCGGGGCGGATCGCAGGTCGAGCACGGAGCGGCGGGCCTCCTCGAGGTTGGACTTGGTGAGGGAAAGGGCGCGCCGCAGCGGCTCGCGGGCGCGCTCCGGCGGGGCGCCGGTCTCCAGGAGGGCGTCGGCGGACTCCAGTTGGAGCGTGGTCGCGGTGAGGCCCTGGGCTAAAGTGTCGTGGATCTCGCGCGAGAGGCGGTTGCGCTCCTCGACGGCGCCGAACTCGACGCTGCGGTCGGAGAGTCGGGCGCGCTCGACGGCGATGCTCAAGAGGTCGCCGACCGTGTAGAGGAGCTGCAGGTCCTCGGGTGAGAGGCTCCGCCAGCCGGGGCTCGCGACGTTCATGACGCCGAGCTTCTCGTCTCCGGCGTAGAGCGGGATGCTGGCGTGGTAGCGTAGGCCGCCGGTGCCGTCCACGAGGCCCTTGAGGCGGCTGCAGGTGAGCACGTTGACGTTCGCCGCGCCGCTCAAGTCGCCCCGTTTGTAGGTGTCGAGGCAGTAGCAGTAGCCGGAGCCGTCCATGCGGCGTGGGTCGTCAGAGAGGGCGGAGGGCAGGTTCTGGGCGGCCGCGAGGTAGGGCTCGGAGGTGGGCTCGTCTACGAGCCAGATCCAACCGGTCCTCAAGCCTAAGAGCTCCGCGACCCGCGAGAGCGTGAACCGGAGCGCCTCGCCCAGATTCACCGAGCGGTTGAGCTCGCGAGCGATGGCGTTCAGGACCGAGAGCTCGTGGTTGCGGCGCTGCAGGCCCCCATCTTCGCTGCGTAAACTGGGTGGCTGGGACACGATCTCTTTAGCACCTCCTGCTGAGAGTCTACCAGCGCCAAAACAGCGTTACGATGGGACGTGTCGGGAGCGCCCGTTCGTGTTGCCGGGCTTTCGCGCTACAGATATTGGTCCGCGTGCTTTGCAAGCAGCGGATTGGCGAAGAGGAGGGCGACATGACCGAAACGGGTCTCGCCCAGCAGCCGGAGCAACCCACTTGCGGGGTTGGCGAGACTCACCACCAGGCGTACATCGAAACGGACGGCGCCGACCCCGAATGACCGCTCTGGTACGCTTACTACTGCGAGATAAGCTCCCCGATCCTCGACGCCAGCTTCACCAAGAGCGAGCCCGTCTACCTACTTGTCATGGCCGCTAACGAGCAACCCCTTACCGCCCCGAGCGCCGACCGAAGAGGTTTCGCCCCTCCGCTCTGTGGCGGCGACGAAAACCCGGACAAACCTTGGCCGTTTGGGTGATACCCGTCGCCTGTCCTGGCGGTGAGGAGTCCGGCTTCGTTGGGCGCGCTCCTGAGCGGCTCCGTCGTGGTCTATCTGCTCGCCGTGGGCTTCGTCCGGTACGTGAGAACCGGCACTCCCCCAGCGAACGCATCGCCCTCGCCCGGCTCGGGGCCGTCATGGGCCTCATCACCCTCGGAGTGCTCCTGCCGCCTTTCTTCGTCGCCGCCGACGTGGGCCTCATCCTGCTCGCCCTGATGGCGTTGGAGACCGTCCGTGCGGGTCGCTTCGCGCCTGGATCCCCCTGGCAGCAGCTTGCGGAGGGATCGATCTTTCGACAAGCCGGGTCTCAGGCATCAAGATTTCTGTTGGAGGGAGCCCGCTTGTCGACGAAAGCCTTCCCGATGCGATGGATCAACCTTCGTAAATATTGCCTTGATAGGGGACACCCGCCGCCGGCGTTCATCGGTGTCTTTGTGTCAGGCGCCGGAGATGCCGTTGGTGCGGAGCAGCTCCTTGACGAGCAGGGCCTCCTCCTCGGCGCGGTTCGCGAGCGTCAACTCCTCGCCGCACTCGCACTCGAAGTTGGCCCTCTCCGAGAGCCAGTCCTCTTCGCGACCGAGTAGCACCATCCTTTCGCCGCACTCCTCGCACCCCAAAACGATGCGATCCGAAAAATCGACGAACCGCTCCGCGAAACGTTCCGGTTCTGGTTCCTGCCTCATGTTCCTCCCCCTCCTCGTGCTCCCGTTCGCTTGCGGCCGCGTGTTGCCTCGACCGGTACCGGGATGCAGCTTCGCACCTCCGCGCGAGGCACGCAACGTCTACCGCACTCAACCCCACGCAGCTTACGCTTCACCCGCGTCTCTCACGAAGGTTTACCTAGACCTTCGGTAGAGATCCAGACTTTGTGGCGTTTATGCGTCGTTTGCGCGATGGTTTTGGCCCTTGATCGCCTCCGGCCGGAGAATTGGGGAGAAGGCGACCGGGCCGGCGTGTTAGGAGGGGGGTGATAGGCGCCGGCCCGGTAAGATACTGATTAGACAAGGGAGGGGCCGGAGTGGTTACGCTGTGGCCCGGCGGAGTTTGGCTAGCTGTCTATTTAACGGCGGGCGGCGTTCTCGCAGTCGGTGAGTTCGTCTATGCCGTCGGACCCGACGTGTCGATCCCGGTGCCGCAGTCGTTAGTGTCCCTGACGCCGTCGTTATCGTCTTCGAAGAAGTTGCCGTCGGAGACATCATTCCTGCCCAGACCGGCGTAGCTGTCGTCGTTGCCGGAGTCACCGCTCAGGTTGTCCGCCTTGTTTGTACCCCTCAGGGTATCATCGTCGTCGCCGCTCTTCGCGACCGCCAGCGCCGTCCTGGCCGCGCCCCGGTCCTCGGGGACGGTTCGCGGAGGTTACTCCTCTTCCTGCCGGGACCGGCTTTGGAGCAGGTCCTCGTTCGCGGGCCGCTTCGCCTTGCGCCGCGCCTTGTGGTGGTGGCGGAGGGCGTAGAGGGCGACGGAGAGGGCGACGAGGGCGGCGAAGCCGTAGCCGACGGAGCGGGCGACGGCGAGGAGCTCGTTCCAGTACTCGCCGAAGACGTAGCCGGCCGTGCCGTAGGCGGTGGACCAGACGAGGGCCGCCGCCACGTTGTAGGGCAGGAAGCTGCGGTACTTCATCTGGCTCACCCCGGCGAAGAGGGGGGTCATGCTGCGCAGGCCCGGCCCGAAGCGCCCAACGAAGACGGACTTGCCGCCGTGCTCCTCGAAGTATCGCTCGACCCTGCCGAGGCTCCTGGCGTCGAGCAAGAACGAGAGGACGTGCGCCTTCAGGATGCGGTCGATCAGGGGCCGGCCGCCGTAGCGCCCGATCCAGTAAACCACGTTGTCCGAGACCGCCGCGCCCAAAGCGGCCGAGAGCATCACGAGCGACAGGGCGGCCTGCCCTCCGTTCGCGAAGAAGCTGCCGGCGAAGAGCACGACGTCGCCGGAGGCAGGCAGGCCGAAGTTGTCCAGTGCGGCGCCGATAAAGATGATCAGGTAGCCGTGCGCGACGAGGAGGTCCGTGACAAAGCCGAGCAGGCCCTGGGGCGAGTCGGGCACGGAACGCATTAGGTCCAGGATCCCGTCCATCCGGCCGGGTTTATAACACGCGAGATGCCTACCGCCGTGAAGAAT